>CAYVBV010000077.1:0-8952 GCA_964449745.1 uncultured Polynucleobacter sp.
GTCGAGGAGGAACATATATAGGAGCTGGCTGAACATACACAGATGCTACTGGCCGACGATAGTATTCACTTTCATATACAGTAGCATTGCATCCACCAAGAGCAAGACCCAACGCTGCAATTCCAAAAATCTTCTTATTCATATCTCAATAACCTTTCTTTTTTCATAGTCAAAAATTTTAAAACCAATACGAAGGTATGGACCCTCATTTTTCATAGTATAATATATAGCCTTCAGTTTGTCAAGTTCTGGATGCTTGTGAATCCATTGTCCAGTATGAGGAGCAAACTCGCGTTTGAAAAATCGGTCAAGTGCCTTATTGCCTGTTTCAATGCTAGGCTGGATCATATAGGATAGCTTGTCATATTCTGCATCGGATACCAAACTGTCGTCCTCATACTCATATGCATATGCAAAAAGCGAGAGACGAATACGATTCCGCCTCTCGTTCTCAATTTCTGTAGGTACGTATGCCATCAATTTGCAATCAAATTTTTCACGTTTAGGCCATCGATAGAGTCCCATTGATTGTCAATAGAATACATTGAAGAAATTTCACCCGTTGAACCAAGCTCACGCTCAACGTAGTCAATGACCTTCTTCGTCTTCTTTTTAGAAGCGTTCATCTTGGCTGTAACCTTCTTCATCTTCTTGAGATTTTCAGCCTTGATCTGTTCAGGCGTTTTCGTCTTCACAGTCTTTTTGGCAGACTTTGCGGCACTCTTGACGGCTTTCGACTTTTCCGTCTTAGTGGCAGATTTCGCAGCCTTCTTTGTTGCAACAGTCTTACTGACAAAAAGATTACCAATCACATTGGGTTTATCACCAACAACAGTAATAAACCAATACGCAATCTTTTTACCATCGCGAAATTGATCAACAGTCACGTAGTTGGACCGACGCGCATTCCAGAGAACGTTAAGGAGAAGCTTTTTGTTATTGCCAACTGCCTGAAGAAGTTGGTCGGGCGTAACCTTGCCGCCGTTCTTCTCAGAGAGGTCAATAAGAAACTGGGTACGCGCGGAACGGAGAGCGTCTGAAACAGAAACAGTCATTTGAATTCCTTTGGTGTGTGTGTTTGATACTTGTATTGTATGCTATATGAAATAAAATGTCAATTACTCTTTATACCATCTTATCTCTCCAGCACATAGGGCTTATTCCACTTACCAACGTTTACATCGACATACCAACCAACATCAAAGTAATCGATTTGACTATCAGAATTGTCATGATTGCCGACATTCATAGCACCAAATATTTCATCAAGAAACTTACGGATCACTTTATTTGAGAAGTGGTCGCGATACCAGTAGGGGTTAATACCAAGCGAGACTGTAGCAGGACTTCCGAGACGATATTTGTCTGGTCGATTTCCAACAGTTTCGTTATAGTCTTTAATAAAATCAAGAGTGCCTGACTTGATATTAAGAACAAGCGTCGAATGATCACGGACAGCAAGAGTGCCCTTGACACCGTAACGCTTAAGAATTGACTTGACAGCGGGAGCGATTTGAGCTTTGCGGTCTTGGTTCATATAAGCCATGGTTTTTTCCTTAGCGATTATTAAGAAGCTGGTTGCAAGCCTCGTTGAGGATTTCAATACGCAATTCGACTTTCTGGTCTTCAGAAACGTAACGGTCTATGATTTGAGTGAGGTAAGAAGTCAGGTAACCTGAAACGAAAGCATAATTACCATCTGCACGCTGAAAGAGAGCTTCAATAAGCTTGTCAACGGCATTTTGAGTTTTAGGATCAATCATGTTTTTTCCTTATCGAACATCGGTGTTGAGACGAGGGCAAATAGAACGGATCAATTCACGCTCGCGGATGTGAGCGGCCGCTTTACCACGGACTACTTCGAGGATTTCAGTCTCGAAGGCATCTGCACCATACTTGCGAATGGCTTTGCAAAGCGACCAATCACGGCCCTCTGTCATGGCGCGCTGGACATGCTTAAGCCAACGCCGACGGAGAGATTTCTTAGGAGAGCGTTCCTGAACGTAGGTCACACCGATATACTCAAGCTTGTCTATAGACAGCTTGTAAACGATGTGGTTACGGTCGGTACGGGTCTTTCTCTTCATCATGTATACATTATATCAGGAAAAGGAAAGGATGCAAGCGAAATCGCCCGTTTCGAGTGCGACAGATTGTCGCAGGGTCAGGCGCAGCGGGCGATCTCGTTTTTTTGGCTATCTTCAATAACCCAAAAGGATTCTATAGCTTGACCATTCTTCATGTATTCTTCTAGGCCTATGCTATAGCCAAGCTCCTCGCAAATGGTAAAGAGGGCATCGATATAACCCTTCTTCGGAAGAACGATATTGATCTGGGCAGCAAGGCAAAATGCTTCAGTTTTAGTCATGGTCTAGCCTATGTCTCTCTTCAATCTATAATGCATTATAGCATGTGGAATGGAGAATACAAGAGAAAAACGACAAAAAACCTGCGACAATGTGTCGCAGGGCTAAGTCATTGATTTTGCTCGTATTGGCTAAGTGTCTGATTTTGCTGCCTTTTATAGGCTTTCTTGGACTTGACTATACGCTGCCGAAACAATGGTGTAGCCAGAGCTTTGGCCATCGCATTAGGAGCGGGCTGGACGCGCCCACTGCCGGCAATTGACTTCATATGACGCTTCATTCCGAGCGGCCTCCTTGACGCTTTCTAAGTCTATCTCGGGTATATCGACCCGCTCACAATTGCGAGCCCAGACCCACACCACGTCTCGGTAGTTATCATAAACTCGGCCATTCGCAGCCTTAACCTTGACCTTGACCTCAGACGTGGCAATTCCCAGCTTGTCCTCTACCGTAGAGTGGTAACCCATGCCGTAAGAACGCTGGAGGACGACCACCACCTTGCCCTCGGCACCCTTGCTAGTACGCCCAGAGACGACACGGACACGAGACTCCTTGGCGATCCTCCGAGCTTCCTGTTCTTCATAAGCCTTGCGCTTCTGAAATGAAAACTGGTATTTTCTGTCATACAGCCAAGACTCAGCCTTGGCTATAACGTCAGGTGTAGCATCAACCTTGCTATCGGAATCGATCCAGTCTGCGGTTTCGACGCATCCCTTCTCCTCATCCCAGTATTCGGCATAAAGGCCCTGCTCCCATACGTCGGACATGACCTGATACGTCTTATACGTGACCTTAAGCGTGGTGCCTACAGCAAAGGTCTTTGTAACCTTCTCGGTAGAAGGATAGGGAAGGGAAGTGGTCTGAACAATAGCCATGCTTAAGCTCCTGTCTGTTATTACTTAATGAGAATACATTATTCGAACATAAAATGCAAGAGAAAAGGTGCGATTTACCCTGCGACAGGTTGTCGCACCTAGACGTGTCAGGAATCTTTTTGAAGGCTTAAGCATACCTTAGCGAGGTATTGTCCAGAATCGGCTTCTAGTGCTTTTTGGATAATACCCTCATAACCGATATGGGCTTTGGTGCTACGGTTGATATGTTCGGCAACCTGAATAAGAGTATATACACACACCGAGGGATGTCTCTCAATGAAAATTCGGAATTGGCTTCTTTTCATTTGTCTCTCCTTATTGACTATGGATATATCCTATCAGGAGTCTTCCGAAGAGTAAATGCGACAGGTTGTCGCACCCACTTTACTGTCTAGACCAAGTTATTTTCGGGAGGGTGTACCATAAAATTCATCATGCTCATCATAATCGTCGGTGTGTTGCGACCACACTTTTTTCCAGTTTCTAATCTCTCGTTTTGGTTTATGTTCAGAGCTTACGCGCTTTATCTTGCCTTTTCGCTCTTCATACCACTCATAATCATCATTATCGAAAGATTCGTTATGTCCTTTTTTCATTCTGATTGCTCTTCACTTATCCTTAAACCGATGCATTTTGCTTTTTTACTCCACGTTTTAAATTCGTTACCATGATCAACTTTACGCCAACCAAGACTTACATATTGCCAATGATGTACCATTTCATGTGCAAGACACTCTACAAAAAGCTTCTTTGAAGGATATGTCTTGCACAAGATTATTGTCAAAGCTTTCTCTGGAGTTCTAGGGAAATATTCATAGTATGCCCAACAAACTCTAAGCCTCTTAAAACCAAATACGAGTTTTGGAAGTTCTGAATTGAATAGCTCTTCATTTAAGATTTCGAACCATTTATCACAATCTTCTTTTGTCGTAACATATTCACCTTTAGTCTTTTGTTCTTTAAGTAAAGTTCTAACACGACTCTTCTTATATTTTTTGGCCATCTATACTCCTTTATATGGAGCATAATCTAGAATAAATCTGGAAATGCTTTCTTAACCAGTTTAGCATTTAGACCTTTCACAACTTGTTTCTTAAGAAGCATATTCATAAAAATTTCTGCTTCCCTCTTCTCTAAAGCTTCCAACATCTGAATCAATATCGTTTCTTTTCTGGATTCGGATAGTGTTGCTGAAACTCTAGGATTATTCTTTTGAAAAAGATATGCCCTATCTAATTCTTGGCTAATTGTAGTGTACCCCAGACCTTCTGGTGCATCAGAAGGTTTATATAGAGGAACCTTACTGATCGTAAACTCAACATCTGGATCATACGTACCACGCAAAACACCTCTCAGCGATTTGGAGTCATTTCGTCTTAGTACGTTAATCCTTTCGTTTTCATCATTTGCCTTCTCAAAATCGTCAAATACTTCTGAAATGTTTTTCATGTTTTTATCAAAATTCCTCTATGACTTCTATTAGATTTCTAAGTCTCTTCTCAATGAAATAATTGAGCATCTTTTGTCGAGAGCCAGGCTTTGTCTCATTATAAGATTCGACAATGGAGGCTTTGATATCTTCTGGAATATAATCCAGATCAACAAGCATTTGGTTTCGCTTGTAGCCACGTAGCATGTTATCGGTAACGCAAAAATTTTCAGGCGAAGAATTTATCCATTCTTTAAGCTTTTTTGTATTTATCACTTTCTGTCTTTCACCAGCAACAAACGTGTTATCAGGAGAAAGAAAGTTTGGAATGCCATCACCCTTATCACCACGAATGATATGCTCCTTAACATACTCTAAAGGATTTTCTGTTCGAACAAATCTCTTGAGAATCGGTGAATATTGAACAACATTGGAATATTTCTGGAGCTGAACAAAATCTTTATCTGACGAAAGAATAAGAACATCTTCATTCGGTGACAACCTAGCAGTCAACACCGCAATGATATCATCTGCTTCGGCACCATCAACTTCTATAACACGATAAGGAAAATACTCTTTCAACTCATCGCGGATTTTGTTGAGTGTTTCAAAGATCAAATGCCAATCAAATTCAGACTTGTCGCGATCTTTCTTTCGGTTGGCCTTATAAAAGGGAAATACGTCTCTTCGCCAATAACGCTTAGAGTCACACGCAACGACAATATCTCCGTACTTGGATTTAAATTGTCGTGCATATGATCTGAGGGAGTTTAGAACCATATGCCTGATCAAATTCTCATCCAGCTTCATTTTAGGATTAGAATTGATCTGTTGCATAAGATTAGATATAAGAACCTGGTTTAAATCAATCAAAATTGTCATAATGTTTTCCTAGCTATAATGTATTATATAGCTATTAGTTGTCCTTGTCAACCTCTATAACTTCTCCAGTGTCTCGATGAATCATCTTGACATTGTTGTCAATGAAATCATGGAGAGGATGAGGAACACCAAATGTCCTGTATACAGTAGCCCTCATAGCATCAACCGTCATGCTGAAATCTTTTAGGAAGGTATCAGACTCAGTTTCCATGCCAAAATTTTCCATTTCATTCAATAAGACGTTTATCAATTCATCAGAAACACTCTCGGCAAAATTAAATCTACTGCGTTCTTTTGCTTGACCAATGGTAGGATCATTCTCTAAGACTCCTGCATATTCACGAACGATTCTGTGCTTAGGAAATTCTACAATGTTTTCGGTCATTTGATTACCCTGATTAGAACTGTACTTGTATTTATACGACCGTTCGCTGGTTTTTCTTTGCTTTTTATAGTTGTCATAAACTTTCTCAAATTGACTTTACCAGCACTCGTCAAAGCTTTTAGTTGCTCTCTGGGCTTTCTGAGCGTCTTGACGATGGATGTCTTTTCATCAAAGCCAGTTAGTGTTGTTCCCTTCACAGACAAGCCAGCATTGCTCATGGCATTATATACCGAGAGTGTTCTGTATTTCGTATTGAAAGCCCAAAGCTGTTGTGCACCAACAACATCGGTTGGCTTTACACTTGTAATATCAAACTCTTTATGCTCAGGCATAAACTGCAACTTAGACACAATAACCGTTGCAGGCTTTTCTTTCTTCTTACGAGGCTTGCGTGTAGCGCGCACAATATTGATACGAGACTCAGCAGCACCAATAATGCCTTTCACAATTTCAAGATAAGCTTTGAGTTGTGTTTTTTTCCAATGCGAGTATGCATCCTTCAACTCAGCATCTTTACCTTGAATTGCATCAAAAATTTCAGAATAAAGAGGCTTGTAATAATCAACAATCTTTTGAGATATCGCAGGCTTAATCTCTTTCTGTCGCATCCAAGCAACAGGATCAAAAGACAGCTTTCCATTCTTGAAAAAGATATCAAGTTGATTTTCAAGATCGCCAATAAGATCAGCAGTCTTATCGCGCACTCGTTCTTGGACCGAAACGACCTTAATCTCTTCACTCTTAACTTCGGTTAGAGTGACAGTCTTGATGCCATCCTTAATTCGAGTTTTCAATCTTTCTTGATAATCATCAGGCAAATGACCACCTTGAGAAAGGATACGGCACATCCATCCAACAGAATTGGGCAGCTTAGCCTTAGAAACTTTCTTGAGATCATTCTTATCGTATTTGATGCTCTTCAGGTAGGTAAGAGTAAACTCTTTGGCTTGATCAGAATTGCATACATAGTTATACCAATTGAGGGCCCTCGCAAGATCACTTGACGAGCAACCCTCAATCAGTACTGGTTCTTCTCCGACATACTTAACGTCTACGGCCGAAGCAAGCTTAACCATTTAATCCTCGTTGAATTTGATTTCCTTAAACTCGGTGATAACGCAGATGCCATCCTCAAGATATTCATAATCATAGCTCAGTTCTTGAGCTTTGTCAAGTGCTAGATTTAGGTCAAGAAAAACTTCGGAATCTTTAAAACATTCCCTCATCATAGATGGATTTCCATCCCATTTGAGTGTTTCGTCATTAAATTTTCCGAAAATTTTATCTATGCCTTGACAATAGACAACCCTAAACTCTGGTCCGAATGTCTGAAGGACGTATACTCCGTTATCCATGAGTTAACCCACAGAAATGGACTTAATTGAGTCAATTCGAAACGAACGCCATCCACCATTTTCAATGTCCCATACAGCAAGAACATTTGGATTTTCTGCTCTGGTATTTTCTTGAAGCAGCTGAGGACCAGTGGGAGCAGGTAGATACTCGGCTAATAGAGTGCAACGCATTTCACGTAAAGTGCCATCTGCCTTTTCGAAAACAACGGTTGCAACATCTCCCTGCAATTGCTGCTTAAGTGTGTACTTATCCATCATTTACTTGTTCTCCATGAGAAAATTCTTGTAGTCATTGTGTGACATGTGATATTCCAAAACGCGCTCGATAGCCTCCAAAAGTTCCCGATCATTATCCAAATCATCATACACGTAATCATCTACGCTTTTCGTTTTGATCAAATTGTGACAATTTAGGATATTGTTTTTGACCATACGATAGTCATACTTCAAAACTTCCAAAGCGATGCGATCGGCAGTATCATGATCCAACTTAATGCCTTCAATGTAACTCATTGTTGTAGTCCCATAAGATTGTGATTTTCCAAATATTCTTGGAGGTCTTCATAACCACCAATACGTCTATCATATACGAAAACTTGTGGTACTGTCAAGGGTAAATTTTCAGGAAGAAGAGACTTTAGTTCCTCTCTTTGATAATCTTTACCGAGCTTCAACTCTTGAAACTGAACACCACAATCCATAAGTAGTCTCTTAGCTTTGACACACCATGGACAATCATCTTTAGTATACATTTTATACATCATCAGTCTTTCTTTTATAGTGCTCTCCACAAGTCATTCGATAACCAATATCAGATGGCCATCCGCAACTTGTATAATTGAAACAATCTGGCTCATCACAAAGTCCAAGTGTTGCTTTGAGCTTTTTCTCATCTTTAGCTATATATGCTTCAATGATATTGTCTTTCAGATCAAGATCAAATTCATTCGATATTGTAAGACCATCATCACATAGTGGTACATAAGCATCAGTAGAAAAACCAAGACGATCATATATGAGATACCTATAAGAGCCACCACTCTTTGCATGTTCCACAATATGTTTAAAAACCCATTGAGTGATAGCTAGTTTAGTATCATAGTCACATTCATCAACGAGTTTTTGTAAATTAAAAGAATTGTCCATATATTTTTCAAATCAAATTAATCTTTTTGAGTTCTTTTATGCTGTTCTCAGCAGATGTATGAAGAATCCAAACACCACCACCTGCTTCCCAAAGATGCTGCCACTTCTGCCAATCATCGACAATCACATCACCAGGTTTAGCATGTTTGATCTTATCGCGCGAGCGACAGACAATCATTTCAAGTTCTGGAAAATACTTATCCCGCCAACGAAGCTTCTGGTCTATGGACCATTCACCTCGAGGACGGCCTGTCAGAATAATTGGATTAAGATGCTTGACGGCACTCACAAGATCATATGCATCGGGCATAGGTTCAAGAGAATAAAAGAAATCAGGAGTACCATACAGTGTATCCCAAAACTTCTGTTCACCTTCTCTATCTTCAAACTCACGTGGTACCATACCAAGAATTTCACGGGCGCGCTTATCAAAGTTGGCCAGAACGCCATCACAATCTAGAAAGAGTTGAGGTTTAGTCATATGTCACCAACTTGCCTGATAATAGAACGACCA
>CAYVBV010000078.1:0-8880 GCA_964449745.1 uncultured Polynucleobacter sp.
TCTAAAGAAAAATTTCCAGTAACTTTTGAGTCATATTTACAATTAGACTCATAAACGTATGTATAATAGATTTATTCAACTCAAGAAAAGGAGACGATATGACAACTGTTTATACCAAAGATAATTGTGTACAGTGTGATATGACTAAAAGACTTATGGACAAAATTGGGGTGGAATATCAAACAGTTGATATTATCGCTAATCCTGAAGAACTAGACAAGCTTATTGCTATGGGCTATAAGGCTGCCCCTGTTGTTATGACAGCAGACGGTGAGTCTTGGGCTGGATTCCAACCAGACAAGATTACAGCACTAGCTGCTTAGCTGTGATCGATCTCAAACGTTCCAGCGATGTGAAAATTGTCAGCCTGGTCTAGTTTAATAGGCTGATTGTCACTGTCTGAGAATGGTGTGTGCTGTCCATTAGACGCAATAGAGAACAAGTGCATGATATCAGATCCTTCTACCACATGCCCCAAAATTGCATACTGATTTCCAGTAGAGGCATCATGTAAACAGCCATCACTTAAAACTATATTGTGATTAGTTGGGAATGGTAGTTTCATATAGTATTGACCCTCACCAAACGTAAGAATGTTGTCCATGTCTACATCAATTGCGAAGTGACAAAGATTTCCAACTACTGAATAGTGCCCAGTAAATAGTGGATCGCCAGTAAATGTTGGTTGCTCTATGTCTAGCGTTCCACCTTCAATGGTCCATGTGCCATTATCAGTGCTACCACTAAGCCAAATCGATGGGTGGGTAAACCTAGCCATTAGTCTTGTTGCTCCAGATTTGTTGTAAGGACTGCAGCTTGCATCTCATCAATAGATGATACTAGCCATAGCTCATCACGCCCTGGTAGCTCAATAGACCATGCGTGATTGGGAAGAAGTCTGTAGCCAAACTCTGTGGTGGTAACATCAGCATTGCCAATGTAAATGTATCCAGAATCATTAATATTTTGGATAGTAATGTCCATTCCAGAATGAGTTCCGTTTGGAGTAACTCTAGTGGCAGTTGTATCGCTGAGGGTATGAATTTGTTGTGCTGTCATAATAATATTGTATCATGCTATAATAAATTAGACTTAATAAGGAGTGATTATGAAGCTTTATAATCCTGCCCCTGGACGTAAGATCACAAGTCCATATGGGCCTAGAAAGCACCCAATTACTGGTGAGTATAATAAAATGCACCACGGCACAGACTTCGGTGGAACATTCAGAGTTCTTGCAGCACAGGATGGAATCGTAGATCACATCGGATGGTCGCCAAGAGGTGGCGGTCATGTTGTTATCATCAAACACGCATCTAATCTCTATACTGTTTATTACCATGGTCGTGAAGCTACTGAGCTTCAGGTTGGTGAGAGAGTCAGTGCTGGGCAGTTTATCTATATGAGTGGAAACACTGGTGCTAGCAATGGTGCACATTTGCACTTCGAAGCCAGACGTAGTAGGCGTTGGGGGGATACTGTCGATCCTATGTCTCTAATTGTTAATGACAATCCTCCAGAGCAAGCACCAACTGTTGAAGACTTGATGATCGGACAACCAACACTTAGTGTAAACGGGAGACTGGATAAGCATACGTGGACAGCTTGGCAAACAGTTCTTAAAGCAAAATATGGATACCGTGGACTTGTTGATGGCAGGCCAGGTAAAATGACCTGGGAGGCTGTCCAAAGATCCTGTGGTGCCACTGTTGATGGCATCCCTGGCCTAAACACTCGTAAGGCAGTTCAGAGATTGCTGAAGAATATCAGGGAATATAACGGATCAATCGATGGCCTCTGGGGTAAGGGCACAATCAGTGCTCTTCAAAGAGCCTTGAATGCGAGGAAGCTATAGTGTGGGGCATATTGTTTTCTTCTGCTAGCAGAGCTATGCAGTCTAGGGCACATCGTCGCAAAGTGCAGCGTGATGCTGATGCTGAAGCATTAGCTACTGGTCCAAGCTGGAAGTATCGTCGTAGATTAATCCACGGAGCATACATACTAGGATTTGCAATGATTCTTTTTGGAGCCTTCACCGTATTCATGACAAGTCAGGTAGGCGTTGAGATGATCATTGGCGGGGTAGCGTTGGTGTCCATAATCGTAACAGCTTATACCACTTCAGCTACCTATGAAGATGTCAGGCTTTGGAATCATACTCCAAGAATTAGGTTTGGCGAATCAGATCCAACAGATAGTTATGATACAAATAATCCAGATGGAACTTGACACTGAGAATTAATTACGATACAATCGTATAGTCAGTAAATAGAAAGGAAATTCATATATGCTTATGAATGCTGAATTCTGGAAGTCCGCTGGAGAGACAGCTATTAAGTCTGCCGCTGCAGCCGCACTTGCCGTCATTGGAACTGATCAGTTCCTAACTGCTATGTCTGTTGATTGGACACATGTGAGTGGAGTCGCTCTGCTTGCTGGTATTGTTTCAATCCTAACTTCTATTGTTGTTCCAACACCAGAGGTTAGAGCAGCTAAGCGTGAAGCAGCTCGTCTTGAAGCTAAGAGAGAAGCTCTCGCTGCTAAGAAGGCTGCTAAGAAGGCATAGCAATGCCAATGTATGACTACTCCTGCGGGGTCTGTAATACAACTGTTTCTATTTTTAGGAACATTACAGACTCCCAGGAGGCATACTCTTGTGAGTCTTGTAATTCTATCTTAAAAAGAGTCTACTCGCCTGTTGGGGTTACATTCAACGGTAACGGATTCTATCGCACAGACAACAGAAAGGTCTAGTTTTGATCGACACTAAGCAAAAAGCAAGAACCCTTACAGCCCACGACAGATGCGACTCCTGTGGTGCACAAGCTTACGTTAAAGTAACTGGTGTATCTGGAGAGCTTACCTTTTGTTCACATCATTATAACAAGATTATGAGCACTGATTCTGGCAGGGCAGCAATGGAAAATTTTGCTTATGAGACTATAGACGAGAGCGAGTTTTTGGGTGACAAACGACAAGGACTTTGATAAAGAAGTTGATCGAATGATTGATGCGATGATACTAAAGGGACTCATTGAGGTTTCATCAATTGATGCAGAGACTGGAGAGTTTCTCTATCGTGTTTCTGATGAAATTATTGAAGCCATGCCAGGGATTAGAGAGGATACTGCCAATATGTTTTTAGAGACCTTGGATGATCTTTGGGTAAAGGGATTTATTTCTATGGATAAAACATTAGATAATCCTATTGTTTCTCTAAATGAAAAGTCGTTTGACGAAGAAGAAGTCAGTAAGCTGTCTTTTCAGGAGAGAGTAACTCTGTACACTGTTATGGATGCTTTGAAGATTAAAGACGAGGAGTAGTATGGAGTATCTACTCGGATCTTTGGTAACGTTGTTTTCATTTTTTGCGATTAGTTATCTTATTAATAAGCAAAAGAGTTCTTCGAAGAAGTTTGTTGTCCAAAGAAGTCAGTCTCATCTTTATAAATTGTTATCAGATATTGCTTACAAAGAAATAGAAAAAGAGCAAAAGCAAAGACAGTCAGATAAGTTTTTAAATAAGCATTCTGTAAAAGTAATGATTATAGAAGATAAAGCTTATTGGATTAAAGATAATCAGCTGTACACTGCTAATTATGTTGATGGCGATATTGATAATTATTCGATAAAAGAAGTTGACACAATCAATATGAGTCAGGTAGAATTGGAGAAGACGATGTTTATCGTTGAGAAGCTTGCGGAGGAAGATAAATGATTATTGCTGTACACGGTAGTAATAAGTTTGATGACTATTCTGTATTTCTAAATGCCATGGGAACTGCCATGTTTAGGATGGATAAGGAGGATAGGCAGATCTTTTTGTACACTGCTGGGCCTCGAAGAGTTAATGAGATGGCCATGGAGTTTGCAAATGTTTCTGAGCGTAGCCTGAAGGGTAGAGGGATTAGGATTCAGGTTCGTAAAGTTCCACCTAGCTGGGTAAAAGAAAATTTTCATTTCCTTGATTATTTTGCCTACTTTGCTATTCCAAAAGAAACGATTCCTCCTATTGTTAATTCAGCTAGGGCTAAGGATGTCGCAGTAGAGGTCTATAGATACTAATGGATTTGAGTAGGAGAGAGACTTCGTTCCTGGCTGTTGCAAAATACTTTGCAGAAAAGTCTCAGTCAAGACAAAGACATGGGGCTGTAGTTGTAAAGTCTGGAAGAGTTATTGGAACGGGATACAATAAAGATAAGAATCATCCGATGCAGGTGTCGCCAGAACATATTAAAACACATTGTTCTAGACACGCAGAGGTAGAGGCAATAAAAGATGCAAGATTTGCTGTTAGTGGTGCAACGCTGTATGTTGCGAGAGTTAATAGGCAGGGTAGATCATTAAACAGCAAACCATGTAAATACTGTCAGGCCGTAATAGAGTCAACAGAAATAAAAAAGGTAATTTACACAGAAAGCGAAGATAATGCTAATTTCATCTATTGATAAAATGGAGCTAATCGTAAAGAAAAACAAAGAGTTGAAGTGGGATGGCTGGGATGTCATTCACTTTTATCCTTCTGAGAAGGCTCGCACGTCTAAATTCGGTGCCAGGATTAATGGTAAGTGGTGCATGGTTCGCCGCTTTGTAATTACCGAAAAGGGATGGGAAATTCCAACTAAAGTTATGAGGTAGCATGGATAAGCATTCTTGGAAAGCAAAGTCTGCCTGCTACGGATATGACACAAATTTCTTTTTTGATAAGTACGAAGAAGATGAACAGCTAAGACCAGCTATAGACAAGCTCTGTAGCGGGTGTCCAGTGATGAAAGAGTGTTTTGCTATTGGTGTATCTCAGAAGGAGTGGGGTGTCTGGGGTGGCATTTATATTGAAAACGGTGAGATCTCGAAAGAGTTTAATTCACACAAAACACAAAAAGACTGGGAACAGGTCTGGCGTAATTTAACGATGGATGGTTGATATGTATACAGATGCAATGGCAAGAGCGTTTCACTCTTTGGCACACCACTGCCCAAAGGGTTTTGCTCTTCAGTTAATTGATAATGAACATTTTATTGCAGTAAAAGCTAGTGAAAAAAGTTTTATGTCTCTAGTTGACGAAGACAAGCGTCGTGCTGTAGAATATATGGTAAGGGTTAAAAAAGCCCTGGAAGATAATGGAGCTATCGTACTACTTGTACGAGAGGGTGGAGCAGAACAGTAATGCAAACATTTTTACCATACAAAGACTATGAGCGTGTAGCAGAAGTATTGGATAGCAAAAGGCTAAACAAGCAGATACTCGAATGTTATCAGGTTCTTAATGTGCTTTCTAATCCGTCTCCTACCGCTGGTTGGCGTAACCATCCAGCTGTTAAGATGTGGAAAAATCACGAGTTTGCGTTGTGGGACTATGTTAATATTATGATCCTAGAGGCTCAGGGTAGGGGCATCAAGACAGACAAGAACTCTGAGAATCTGTACAGATTACGACACACTCACGGTCTGTCCTGGGGTATGGGAAGGCCAGAGTGGATGTTGGATAAGAAGATTATGAAGCGTGTAACCACTACGCATAAAGCTAATCTTTATAAGAAGCAGCCAGAAGCTTATCCACAATTTTATAAAGCTGTTAGCAGCAAGAACAATAAGCCTTGCTGCGATCGTTGCCAATACTTTTGGGTAACGCATGTGAAAGAGAGCGTATAGTATATGGAAGTTATAGTTTATGTTTTTATTAGTTTGTTCTTTTTTTCACTGTTGTATGCTTTTATTAGTTTAAATATTAAGTATAGGCATGTGTCTAATCTTCTTTTGCAGGCACAGATTGATAGGGACTTGTTTAGAAGTAAGCTTGCCGAAGAGGTAGCTAAGAGGGACAACAAGAAGATTGAGCAGACAGAGGGCTTTGTCAAGTTTATTTCTCAGTCCAGGGATTGGGCGTTTAAGTATATTGAGGATGTTCAGGAGGCACTGAAGGCTCTTGAGGGTGCTCTTGAAATTCTTAAAAGCAGCAAGATTAAGGCTGAAGATCGTAAGCGAGCAATGGAGATAATTTCTTCAGCTATGAAGCATTTGCCAGAAGACTAGTGCTATAATTATTTAATGTTTACCTACAAAGCACGTGTAGAAAATGTAGTTGATGGAGATACTGTAGATCTTTCTATTGACCTTGGTTTTGATATTTGGCACAACATTCGTGTTCGCCTAGTTGGTATCGATACCCCAGAAAAATGGTTTGAGTATGGCAAAGTCGTAAAGCAATATGTTAAAGATAGTCTTGAGGGTAAAGAGATTACGATTCAGACTGAAAAAGCAGACAAGTATGGAAGATATCTTGTAGAGGTTTTCTTGTCTGGATACAGGGATAGTTTTAACCAACATCTTATTGATATTGGTATGGCAAAATCATATGGCGGTGCCTCTAGGGCTGGCATATGGACTGATGAAGAGCTTGCACAGACCTCTCATCGTCTGCTAAAATAGAATTACCTCGCCTGATAGGGAGGTAATAAGTAAAATACTCGCTGAAAAGGAGAAAATATGGTAAGTACAATGCTGGATCTATTTAAAGATCCTTTCTTTATTGGAATTGATCGAGAACTGAATCGATTCCGTCACGCATCTGAGGTAGCTGCAAAGCAGTCCTACCCTCCATACGATCTAGTTAGGATCGATGATGACAACTACACGCTAACTTTGGCGGTAGCTGGTTTCGCTAAGCAAGAGATTGATATCTCTGTGGAGAATAATACTCTAACCGTAACTGGTGAGGCTATTTCAGATGACACAGATGACATTGAATATCTTCACAAGGGTATCGCTATGAGGAAGTTTACTCGTACGTTCGCTCTTGGTGAATATATGGAAGTAGTCTCTGCTGAGATTAATAATGGATTGCTTTACATTAGCATTCGAAGAGAAATCCCAGAAGAGAAGAAACCAAAACAAATTACAATTAAATAGTTATGCTGACCTGGGCATGTCTTAAAACTGCCCAAATAAAAAGGAGAAAAAAATGAGTCCATGGATAATTCTTGAGTGGGTAGCATCGGTGGGGCTGTCGGTAATTTTGACGGTAGCGGTTATCTTCGGTGTCGCCATTGGAATTAGATATCTTGTTAACATTACATCTGGTAAATTCTGGGTAAAAAAGAAAACAAGAGCAACATCTACAACTAGTAGAGCAACTACAACTAAAAAGTAGTATAATATAAGTGATCCCCTACAGGATCTTAGGATGGATTAGTTACCCATTTTGTTTGACCCGTGGCCTCGTGCTTGGGATTTCCCTGTAGGGGATCTCTATTATTGTGATAGAATATTAATATGCCTTATCATGTTGGAGAAAAAGGATCATACGGGTGTTCTGGATATCCCGTAGTTAAAGATGATGATGGCACCGTTATGGGATGCCACGATACTGCTGCAGCTGCACAAAATCAAATTACTGCTATCAACATGAGCGAGTCAGAGTCTTCTAAGAAAAGACTTAAGTCTGGGGTAGAAGGATTTATTCCAGCAGCTTCTGGATCATCAGCTTTAGACGGTGCGGAGTATGAGGAAAAGGATACTGTTGCAAACGACAACGGTGTTGGGATCAAGAATCCACAGGCATGGCCTGGGACTAGAATTAGTGAAGAAGAACGTAGGCGACGTAAAGAGCCTAGCACTATCTGGTCAGGGTCATTCGTAAGACAAAAGTCTAATTATAATGATAACACTGGCGATTGGTTTAACGCTAAGCCAATTCCAGAGACATCTGAGTTTCAAGATGAAGTAGAAACCAGAAATAGTATTAGTAGAGAAATAGGTAAGCAAATGGAAATTAAAGAAGGCGACTTCGTAATGGGTATGACTTCTGAGGGTGTAGCCTTCGGTCGTGTTGAGCACATCATGTGGGAGGGCGGAACTCTCGGAGAACCTGGTGAGGAATACTCTCTTGAGTCTATGCCACCAGAGAATCCAGCAATGTCTGTCAGATTGTTTGAGGTTGAAGACAATGAAATGGAGCCTACCGCATATAGCATTGGCATGATGTATCAGGATGCTCAGCTTGTCGATATTTCTAATCTTACTATGGAACAAGAGAATGAGCTTGAGGATATGCCAGAGGGTGGAAATCCGAACATGGAGTATATGGCAAAGGCAGAAACATATTCTCCAAATGCTGGGATGAAAGCTGCTGCACGTCGTGCGATTAAGTGGAAAGAAGAGGGCAAGGCTACTGGTGCAGGAACTCCTGTAGGCTGGGGTAGAGCACGAGACATCGTAGCAGGCAGATCAATGTCTCTCAGTGTAGTTAAACGTATGTATTCCTTCTTCTCTCGTCATGAGGTTGACAAAAAGGGCAAGGACTTCTACAACACAAGTAACCCATCAAACGGTCGTATCATGTGGGATGCATGGGGTGGGGACGCAGGATTCTCTTGGTCACGTGCAATTGTAGAAAGAAATAAAGATAAGGCTCTTTTTGGTGACTTCTTCGGTCTTGAGAATGCTCTTCAGGCAAAGCAAGATTTTGCGATTAAGCGTGAGAGAAGTATGGAAACGAGGAGAAGGCTTGCCGAAAGTGGCGAGGCAATGGATGATGGCTCTTACCCAATTGTAACTGTACAAGATCTTCGTAATGCTATTCAGGCTTTCGGTAGAGCAAAAGATCCAGCAGCCACTAAAGAGCACATTATGCGTCGTGCACGTGCTTTGGGTAGAACAGATCTTATTCCTGAAAACTGGGCTGGAGAAAAGTTCTGGGACATTAGGGATGTAAGCAAAACAGATAGATTTGTTATTAAAGCAGAATCTCTTCGTATCGGTCAGACAGTTTCTTGGAATTCTTCTGGTGGTAGAGCAAGTGGTAAGGTTAAAAGAATTATCCGTAGCGGATCATACGATGTTCCAGGCACAGATGTAACCATTAATGCTACTGAAGACAA
>CAYVBV010000079.1:0-8872 GCA_964449745.1 uncultured Polynucleobacter sp.
TCTGTTGTGTAGATACCTAGTGCATAACGGCTTACAGTTGCTTCTGAGAACGCAACGTTGGTGCTTGGAATAACACCGTAACCTAGCACGTTGTCTGTGCTTGAACTGTCGCCTGGCATACCTTGGCTGTCTGGATCAATAAACTTACCAAATGAAAGTGTGGTTGCATCGCTGCCTGCTGTGATTCTTGTTAAAATATCAACATAAGGATTTGTTTCACCCAATGTATAGGTGTTGGTTATTTCCCAAGTGCCGCCGCCGTGTTCCCACATACCATCCCATATAAGGTGGTTATTACCATCGAACATTGTTTCTCCCATGTGACAATCACAATTAGGAATTTGGTTCATATTACTATTGTTGTTGTTCACTTTGTTTACTCCGTCAATTTTAACGGCAAACCCATCAAACGGCGATCCTGGAGTTAGATAATCGTAACTTGGATCAAAAGTTCCTGTTCCGGTTGGATCAAATAGCAGTCCAGGACTTGTGTTCCCGCCCGAACCAAAGGTACCTGTTATACCATTTACTCCGGCACGAATCCAGTTGTTTTCAAGTATACCCATACCTGCTACATCTGCATTCATGCTTGATGTGTCTGCTAATGCTGATGTTGATAACAGCATGGCCAACAGACTGGCCTTTAGTATTTTTGCCCTCATTTTTGTTCTCCTTTGTTGAAGACTTCTCGTTATGCCGGTTGCCCCCTGGCCGCGGACCATTATTTCAATTGAAATTCTATGCCTATTACTGCCCCTATGTTTGTTTCTCCATGTCTCACTTCACCACCCGGGGTAGCAAATACTTTCATGTTGTCATTAAAGTCATATGTAACTCTGCCATACGGTACAACACCACCTAGTGCAGGATAACCAGATACTGCTCCAAGTTCTATGCCAATGTTATCTACAGGTTCGAATCTATATCCGCCGTAAAAACTAACACGTTCTTCGCTGTTATAGTATGCGCCTACTATGACGCCATCCTCAATAAATCTCACATGAGGATGTATTTGATTATAGTCACCTTCAAATCCAAGGTGAGATGAAAGTGCTAATGCCCAGATAAATGTTTCCATGTTTTGCCCTCAAAAATATTTATCTAGTATTGTACCACATTTATTGTACAACCTGCGCTGTTTGTGCAATATTGATTTAGTATATAACTCAAGCTATTGCCATCTTGATAGAGATTTAAATCTGTAGGATAGAGCCCATCTATGGTTATATCAGCAACATTACCATCTCCGTCTTGTACTATTTCAATAATGTGATAATCTCCAGTAACTGATAAATCAAGATCGTTACTGCCATGCTTCTGTATTAACTGCATTTCAAACCCATTGCCAAATGCTGTTACAAAAATATCATTAGCATTAGTTGCCTTGGGTAATGTTAATAACATTACCGCCGCCAACGCCCACACGGTAGCCGTACGCATTGAACCCCTCCTGTACCATATTAATACTATATCCATAGTCTTCATGTAATCTTAATCTAAAGAAATGATCATCACCTTGTTTTCTACTGACAATATTGTTAGGCGATACTTCATCATAGAATATATTTGTTTCTGGATCTAACCCTGTTTGTCTAATAGCCAGCAGTTCTTCAGTAGATTTTTGTAGTTCATCCATCCATTGTGCCATCAACTCTTTCATAGCACGTTCCATAGCATCATAAAATGCAGTATCTAAATAAGTTGTGTTATCAAGTTCTGTTGCCCACATGTTCTTGATGCCTTCAACTAGAGGATCTCTGTCCAACTCGTCGAATTTTAAAAAGTCAATGTCTAGCAAATTGGTTACAGGATATTGACGTTCTAGTTCTTCATCGTATGGCTGTTTATTACGCACAATCAGCATGGCACGAAGTTGATCAACTGGCAGTTCTAGTATTACAGGTTTTGCTGGCGCACTCATTCTGCTAGGAACAATCGTAGTTTGAAATGCTTGGTTCATAATAACTTGGCCAGCATCTGATTCAACACTAATCTCGCCTACTACACAAGCACCACTGGTATCACAACTCGGTAGTAGTGTAATCATACTGCCGCCGATTTCATCTACAATCATAAAAAAGTCTGTGCCACGAACACCAATAGTTGCTGTAGGTGTTGCTATGTTTACTGCTCTTCTGTTGTTGTGTGCGATTTGTCCACTAGCATAACGAACAGCACCTAGTGTTGCTCGCATACCTAGTTTACCCGAACCAGTACTAGGATCGTAAATAAACTCGTCAATAACCATACGACTATGTTCAGTTACATCTACTCTAGTATCATCTGCAAACTCTAGTTGCCACGCTCCATTTTGTGTTGTGATAGCATCTTGCATTTCTAGACCTGTACCAACAGCACCGTCGAAACGTTCATCTTCTCTTTTGATTATACCCGGGCCAGTAGCGGCTGTTATTTCACCTACGCTGGCCCAGGCTGTATTTGCAGTCATTAGTATGACTAAAATGTATTTCCACATTAGTTACTCTGATTTATGTTAACACTTTGACCGTCGCCGTTGAATGTACCGTCGATAACTTGATCAGTTAAACTGCTGTCTTGTTTAATATTGTATGTGCTGCCGCCGCCAGTAATATCAAGTGTTATACTATGTCCAGTTGTACCATCACCGTTTTGTTCAATGTCAAGAATATTACCTGCGTTACTTGCTGTAAGAGCAGTATTTCCTACAAGTGTAGAACTATTATTTACACCACCACTTGCTAGTGAAGTAGTATTATCAATGGTTACGTTTAGATATGCATTAGTACCATCGATAGTAGATTCTATAACATTGTCATCGCCATCAACCGTAAATGTAATTTCACTGCCACTACCATCATTTACACCGCCAATATCAAAATCAAAAGTATTAGCATCTCCGTTTACGGTAATAGTCATTGTAACCGTATCACAATTTGCAGCACCAGCAGCACTACATTGTAAATCAATAGCGTTATTATTACCTGTAAAGTCCCAGGTACCTGTGTAAGTAGCACCTTTGATAGTTGCCACTATACTATTGCCATCACCCGTTTGTGTAATAGCAAAAGTCATGTCATCGCCTTCTAAAACTGCATCTTGAGCATTAGTTCCAATTGTATTTCCACTTCCAGTTTGTGTGATGTCTAATTGAAGACTATCACCTATTTGTTGTATGTAGATTTCATTGGCAAGCACACTACTGCCCAGCAGAGAAACCAATGCAATTAGCATTATTTTTTTCATGATTGCCCTCACAATCGCAGACTTCTATGTTCTGCATTTATATTTAGCCCCAAATACCGGTTATAAAGTAGTTACTTAAAGTTCCAAATACCTTTTCGCACACCTTCGTATGCTATTTCAATAATTGCTGCCTCTATTGCTGCCCTCACAGCATAGTTAGTAGGTTCATTAATAGTATAACCGTTTTCAATTTCCAATGCTTTTGTACCTAGATCTAAAAACTTAAACACATCTGCACCAGCACCATAACTTGCTATTGACTTTTCTGTTGCTACCGTCATTAACACACGACCTGAACTTACACTTACAAGTCTCATACTAACGGTAACGGTATCAACACGATATTGTTCTGTTGCACCAATGCCGAAATATCTAGCACCTGTACCACCTGTGGTTATATTGCTGTCATAACCAACAATGCCGCCTTCTAGTATAATACCTGCAAACTTCATTGGTGCTAATTCTGGAGCGCTTTCGTCATAGTTTTCTCTTGTGCTGCGGATAAGTTGACGCTCCTTGATAAGATTGTCCATACCGCTGCGTTCCATAACATCAAACCAAGTACCATTGCCCAGTTCCATCAGTGCATCGATTACCCATACTTCTGCACCTTGTGTAACTGCACTGCTCAAACTTGCTCCGGTATCACTTGGAGCACGTTGTCCAGTTTTGTCTGTAAAACTATAAACTCCTATGGTCATTTTAGGAGCATCTAGATCAGGAACATCATGTAATTCTGTTACCATTGGATTTTCTTGCACGGTTGCTGGTCTGTCAAATCTTTCTGGTAATTCTCTAGCAGCACATCCTGCTAATAATAATATTAAGGGTATAAGTTTCCACATTAGAATGTAAACTCCCCTGGTCCTGGTATAGTGATTTCTGTGTATCCTTCTGGGCTATCAACGGTAAGTGTAATGCTGCCTGTTTCAGGATCTTTGACCCATGTAATAGTTGCACCTTCAATTTCGGTTGTTCCGCTGTTACTACACTCAATACCTGTATCGCCGCCGCAATCAGCAAACATATTGTCTACCATTTGTTTTGATAGTGTTGCGTAAATACGTGATTCTATGTTGCGTAAAAATTTGTTTAATGTGCTGTTTTCCAGTTCACGGGCGATACGATCTGCTTCTGCTTCTGCTTTACTATCTATATCTGCCTGTCTATTGAATTGTAGTTGTTCTATGCTCAACACATGAGCACTATATCCGTTGCCTGAAAAACTAGGATTTTTAAACTCGTGGACTAGGTCTGCACTTGCTACGGTTGGTACTATCAATAGTACTGCTAATAAACGTTTCATTGGACGCCCTCCAATGATATTTATATCTTAAATGTCATCTGTGGGTGTATCTGTTGCTCTGGGCCAACAAGATAAGGTTGACCTGCGTTAATTACAGCACTAACAGCATTTACATCACCAAAGTACAAACTATGTCTTTTTGGACCATCAAGTAGCAACATGGTTTCAAAGTTACTCATACGCTGATAGTTTTCATATGATAACATACCCCATTCGTGTGCAATCTGTCTGCTATCACCGCCTTCTAATGCAGCAACCAATCCGCCTGCTTCATTGTCATTAACAAAGGCAAAAGCATTTTTTACAACTATTTTACTTAACTCTGCTACTACTGCTGGATCTAATGTTGGACGAACACTTTCTGCCCACATCTTACCACTAACACCTTTGCCAATTTCAATACCTGCTTTGCTAAATGCTTGTTCGGTAGCACGTATGTTCATTTTTGATTTGCGGTTATCAGCCCAACGGCCGCCGCTTTGTTGTTTTGCTTTAACTTCACACATTGTACCATTGATTAGAAGATCGCCTGCTAGATCGGCACTGCGACCGCTTGCTTTAATGTCTGGTGATAAAACTGCTAATGCATATTCACCAGGGCCAATACCTTGAGGAGTATAACTATATAAACTATCAAAAACACGTTTTACAAAGTCATCGCCGATTAACCATTCATCAAAAGAATGTATTTGATTAGGAGTTGTAAGTTTAGCTGTATCAATATAACCGTTTGCATAATTTTGAATAAATGCTTCTTTTTCTGCATAAGTGCCTTCGGTATTCATTACAATGCCAGCAAAAATTTGTAGTCTGCTTTTAGCGTCTGCGTCTTGTACCAGTGTACCTTTAATGCGTTCATCAAGAGTTGATTGTTCTAATGCTTGATAAATTCTATCCAGCATATTACGATCATCTTCGCTTTGTAAACGCTGTACAATCAAATCTTTTAATTCTTGATCGCTAATGCCAGCATCATATTCTAGCAAAGGTTTTTTATCTATAACTTTAAATTCTCTAAAACGCATTATCTAAAAACTCCTGATATAGTATTTATCTTGCCTAACAATTTATCTTGACGATGTGTGGTTTCTTTTAATTTTTTATACAATGTTATATCAAACTTATAATTTGTTAAAAATCTTTCATTGACTTCGTCTCGGACACTTTCTATATATTCAGGAGGTAACGCATTTATCTGAAACTCGCTTGGATTTTCAATAAGTTGTGCAGTCCAAAACATTTTGTGTTCTTTTGCCAATGCTTTTATATTTTTTAAATCGTGAAAATTGTAGGCTTGTACAACCGTAGTAATTGATTTCATTCCTTTTGTAATTTTAAAATCTTGCCAACGTTTGAGATTTTTGATTACAACATTATAATCACTGCCGTGTCTTATATAATCATTTATTTCGCCTGTGCCGTCGATACTAAAACTTGCATATATTACAGGTATTTGTTTTAATAAGTATTCGTATTTTTCAGGATAGAATGTACAATTTGTATCAAATGTGAACCCTACATTATAACTTGCTGCCCACTCTAGCACATCTTTTATTTCAGGAGTAATAAATGGTTCGCCGCCTACATATGTAATCTTATTAACTTTTTCAGCATCGATATTTTTGATTACATCTTTGAAATTGTTTTTAACGTGTTTATATTCTTTTAATATATCTGCCCACTTACTACTGCTCAAACTATTACACATTCTGCAAGCAAGATTGCACTGATTGTTTAAACTTATGTCTAAAAATTCAATAGTGCCTTCGGGGGCTTTGCACCACATGTTGTATGTTTGTCTTAGACTAGAACTTGATTGTTCGTTTTGTCTACATATATCGCAATTAGGATGCCAGCCATTCTGCATGGCATCCTTTATATCTTTTATATAATTGCTGTATTGATATTCTTGTGGTGTATATTGTGCAATTGGAAAATCTGTATTATGTTCTCCAAATGCACAACAAGGTTTATAATACCCATCTATACTAAAGTGTATTTGATTTGTTAGGGCTTTGCATTCTGGCATTATTCAATGTCTGGAAATAAACACTCTTGCACAAACACACGCACATCTTCTTCGTCTAGCCCAAGACTGGTCATTGTTTTGGGTGTATGTGGATTTTGTTTTTGATAATGAGCATATCGATTTTGTGCAGCTTTTACTTCATCAGTATCAGCTTCGTTGTTATAGTTTCCAATATCAGTTAGATATGCATCTACACTATCAAGACTTAGCTCAAGCAATTGGTCTAGTTCTTCTTTGCTGTTAACATTGCCGGCTGCTACCATGTGTGGACTAAAGATCGCCTGTGCCCATTCGGGCAACTCACGTTGTTTACGCCATTCTAGTTTAGCAACTTCGTCGCCAAATGCTTCAATCATTTTGTGATTAGGATCAATTGTTCTGCTATAATCGTGAAAAAATCCTGTAATCTTGTTTTTACCTGCAATAACATCTAGTCCAAAAATAGGACCGTTGTTGTCCAATCTTGGAAACACACAACAATGCATCATCCATAGACCCTTGCTGTCTCTTGCATCTACTACGTCAATATGAGCTCTACGATAGCTATCACTCTGCCATACTCTGTTGATCCAACCTGGCTGGTTAAATCTATCCATTCCTGGTTCGTGTACTTCTGTGCCTGTTGCATCAAATGCATCAATCAGTCTATCTTGGATTTCAATTAACGTATCCCAAACTTCACTCATCTTCTAACTCCGTAAACAACTGCATAGCAAATTCAAAACAACGATTTGCTTCATCTGCCATTGAATCTTTTAACATTGCACGAACGGTTAATTTTAATTCTTCTACATTTTCAAACTCGTACATTTTTCCGGAGCCAGGATTACGTTTTTTAATCATTTGTCCGCCATACATATCACCGAAGTGGCGAACATAAAGATGTGCAATTACGCCTTCTTCTTCTAGTATCATTATATGAGCAACATATTCATTTACGACAGGACAAAGCAAGTCTACATTACGTTGTATAGAAAAGTTGTTTTCTAATTCTGTTAAATCTGTTCTAATAAGTTCTGCTCGTTGTATATGTTCAATGCCATCTAAAATACCAAGTTGACTGGCACGTGATTCTAATGCAGCATACATTACGTATTGATTGTATAGATAACGATGATATTCGGCTGGCTCCATGCCTTTTAGCATTTTACGAGCCATATTGGTACGTTCAGCTTTTTGATGATTTTCCCATGTAAGTTCTTTAAGTTTGCTCATTTTTCTTCTTCTAATTTTACCTGTAATTGAAATCCATTTTGCCTTGATAAGCCAACAGACTCAATAGCTTTTTGTTCGGCAAGTTCATGCGTATACACTCCAACTATTCCAGAGCCTTCGGTATGAATTTGCATTGTTAATTTCATAGCATTATCTTCAGTGTGTTTAAATATTCCTACCAACAAACTGATAACAAAATCCATTGGTGTAGTATCATCGTTTAAGAAAATAACTTTGTATAGTTTTGGTTCTTCTGTTCTGACTTTGATTTTTTCGTCAAGAACAATATCAGCATTTGCACTCATTCGAAACTCCTGTTAAGTGCGGGGGAGATATTGCACTCCCCCTAGACTTGATTAGCCTTCAATTAGATTGTCTAATGTTTTGATAGCAATCTTTTTTGGTTGTAGTGCTTCTGGCACATTACGAACTAGATGAATGTTCAAAATACCATTCTTTAGTTCTGCACCTTCTACTTCAATGTGTTCGGCTAGAGTAAATGATCTACGGAAGTTGCGTCCGCCAATTCCTTTGTGTAGATATTTTACTTCCTCATCACCACCCGGTGCTGTGCCTTCTACGGTAAGAGTATTTTTATCTAGTGTAATATCTAAATTTTCCATACCAAAGCCAGCAACAGCGACTGAAATCATCCATTCGTCGTTGTTTAGTTCTGCTACATTGTATGGAGGATACCCTGTGCTTTTGCTATTTGTAAAATCTCTGTTGAGTTCTTCAAATAGTCTGTCAAAGCCTACCGTTGAACGGGTAAAGTGAGGAAAGTCTAGAGTCATAGTTCTTGTCATTTTGTTTCTCCTTTATTAAGCAAGAATATATGTGGATCCATTATGGCATCCAAGTTTATTTACCAATTGTGCTTCCTTCGTACACTGAATTATGTGTCTGTGTACAACGGATAAATGTTGCACATTTTGGTAGTTGCTTGATTGTTTTAGCACCTGCATATGTGCAAGTACTACGCACACCTCCAAGGATCTCCTGTACCGTGTTGGCCACAGCACCTCTGTAAGGTACAAGCACCGTGCGTCCTTCTGACGAGCGATAATCTTTCAACCCGCCAAAATGCTTGTCGTTTG
>CAYVBV010000080.1:0-8816 GCA_964449745.1 uncultured Polynucleobacter sp.
CCTGCTCTAAAACATCTAAGCACAGTTAGCCCGCACACAAAGATAACCATTCATGATTTCACCGACGATGTTGTAAATCCCGGATGGGATGAAAATTTCATTTACTGGACTGGTGATTACTTAACTCCAAACTGTATCGTTCGATACAATACCTTGACACAGGCTGATCAACTACGAGAGTTAGACAAAGGTAAAAAAGTTGGTGTCATATTCGGCATCGACAAACCCAAAATCATTGCGGAAAACGGTCAAGCATATTTGATTTTTGCTGATCGCACAGTACATACTGTGATGCCAGCATTGGTCAGCGATCAGCGAGACAACTTTGAGATAGAGTTGTTCTACTGGAGCCCGGATGCGGTTCCCATGATAATCAAGCAAGCCCATGTCATGAAAAATTGGTTCGAGCATCCCATGAATCGTGCATTTCGATTCATGCTTGACATTGGTTGGCAGCGGGCGTTCCATAACCGTACCACCTACGAAGCTATTACTAGGCCAGTGATTTATCCCGATTATGATTTAAGCACTTTCCAGTGTGCAAAGCCATCACGTGCAGTGTATCAAGAATGGGATTTTTGGATGAAAGATCATGTTGGTACCGATGCTTTTAGAACTTTCATGCAAGGCTTGATGTATGTAAAGAACAATGTTCATGATGATTTCATGAAGTTACAAGATCTTCCCGGGGCAAATAATTCCCCTGTGCATTGGGAATATAAATCCTGTCCGTCAAAAAAGTATCTGCTAGGTGCATTAAAATAGTGTAAATACTACACTATGACAAAGAAACTAGAAGAACTATTGAATCTGGCCCCTGTTGATGATGGCGAAGAAATCAATCACGTCACAGCCGAAGAAGCTAGCCAGACAATGAGTCTCCAGAAAGATATCATCGAGCAAGTAGACAAAGCCATCGACAAGATTGATGCTGCATTGCCCACGGTCCGTGAACTCGAAGCGGCCGATACTGAAATGGATCATTTGGCAGAACTCGCTGAAGAAAAGTTTCGTGATCTCATGGACCTGGGCATGAATGTGGAACCTCGCTATTCGGGGGTGATCTTGCAGACAGCATCTACACTATTGGGGCATGCTATCACAGCCAAAACTGCCAAGATGGACAAGAAGCTCAAGATGATACAGTTGCAGTTGAGCAAGGCTCGTCTTGATCATCAAGTCAGCAAGGAAAGACCCGAAGACTCCGCCATTGAGGGACAAGGCGTTGTGGTAGATCGCAATGAATTATTGAAGCAGATACTCGACAGCGGACGAGAGCAAAAGAAATAACAATCATAAATACGCAATAGGATAGTGGATCATGAAAAACCTGCAAGCATACTTTTTTGAAGCATCGAAACTCTTTGAGTTCCGTGTTCTTTTGGCCGGCGTAGACCCCAAAAAAGACATCATGGATCGCATCAAGGATGCCATCAATGCTTATCAAGTTGAGACCATTGGCAAAGTCAAGCGTTTGCCAATACAAGAACATCGTGCTTTCCCCGGTGCTGGTGCCTGCGAAATCTACATGTTTGATGTAGCAGTGCGTTATCCCACCATTGTTGAGCAAATCCGTCAGTTGGTAATTGAGCGTGGACAGGTACCTGCCAAGGCTGTAGTTGTTTATACCAAGCAACAAGCCGAGCAACAAGACATCATTGACGAAAAAGGTGAAGAATCGCCACTGCTGGAAAAAGAAGAGTTGGAATCTGAAGACGGTCAGAGTTTAGTCGCTGAAAAACGTCTATCCGGACTTTTCAAAGAATTAGAAACTCGCAAGTACGAGATCGCCGGTTCAGAAAAAGCAGACAACAAATCCACCAATGAACTACCCTCGGGCGACAAGAGCCCAGTCGGTAGTGTAAAGAATAAATTACCTGAGCCAAAAAGCTCAGCAAGATAAGGAAACGATCCGTGAACAACGATAACATCTACTCCATTCTCGGGAAACTGTCAGCCATTGACACAGTCAAGGCCGATGTCGCTGAAGAAACACACGAGCCAGTAGAAGCCAAAGGCAGCATCAAAGAAGGTGTGGCCAGCATTGAACAGCGTCTGGCTGCTCGTCTCCGTGAATACAAAGAAACCATCGCCGAAGGCGAAGTATGCCCCAAGTGCGACAGCGAGCCTTGCCAATGTGAAGAGATGGGCGAAGGCAATGAGTTCACTGGCGCGATGGCCAAAGCCAAAGCCGCTGGCGAAGAAGAATTTGAAGTAGATGGCAAGAAATACAAAGTCGAGGGTCTTGACCCCAACCTGCTGAAAGCCATCGCCAAGGGCGGCGCCAAGATGCAACACGACGCCGAAAGCGATCGCAACATCCATAAGAAATATGGTTACCGTGGCGACCGTGAAGAAGAAGATGATGATGCCTACGACGAATGGGGCAATCTCAAGCCAGGTCGTAAAGCCAAGCCTGCTGCCACCGGCGAGAAGCGTGGACGTGGTCGTCCCAAGGGCACAGGTCGCAAGATTGGTGCCAAAGGCCCCAGCCTCAAGAGCCGCTTGCTGAACATGAGCGAAGCACGCCTCATTGATGAAGGTGGCAACACACTGCAACACATCCTGGATCGTTTCCCTGCCGAAGTCAAGGCCTTTGAACAAGGTGGTGACCTCGAGGAAAACCTTTATGATGCTCTCTTTGACTATTATCTAGACTCGGGCGAAATGCCCTACGGTACAGCCAAGGCTCGCACCGGCGACCCCTACGAGTGGGTCACAGAAAGATTGGTGTCGGAACTCAATCTCGAAGAAACAACTACCACAGTGGTTGTTCCTGATGAATCACAAACAGATCTGTCAGAGTTATCGGCATTGGCTGGACTTAAAGAAAGTTGTGGTTGCGGAACATCGCAGCCTGAACTCAATGTCAGCACAAGTTACAATGCTGCCGATGGCCAGAAGTCTATCACAGTGACAGCACAAGGCGAATCCGCAATGGCACTGGCACAACTGCTTAAACTCAGTGGTTTAATGGGTGAAGTTCCTGCAGACGGCGGCGCCGGAGTAACAGTGGCCGGTCATCCCGAAGAGGAAATGGAAGAAGAGCGCGATCCCAAGTATGCCAACACTCCCGACGAAGAAGTCGAAGGTGTAGATGCCATTATCAAGCAAGGCAACGACATGCATCGTAGCAAAGGTGCCAACCCCAACTGGCAAGGCGACAATGCCATGCAAACTTCTCAGTTTGAAAGCACAGATCCTTTTGCTGGTCTCAAAGACGAGTTGATGTCTGAGTACAACAGCATCAAAGTCTCCAAGTAACTGATTTAAATCAATCTTTATCCCACAGAGAAAAGTCCGCAAGGACTTTTCTCGCATTTATAAGTACAGTTATGCAAGATCAAATCAAAAAATATTATATCAAAGATCTCGATCTAATAAAGCGAGTGTCAGACTGGGTACAACAGCAAACATGGTACAATGTCATTGACGATAGCATTTGCGTTGGGTCAAGACTGTCGCCCGAGGGCGAACCACTAGATGCAGAAATTCCCGATGATGCTGTTTGGAATTATATCTGGCGCCAAGCCTACGGCTGGGACGATGCCAGCACACAGCGTAGAGCCCCGGTGATCTACGAATTATTTCAGTACGTGAATCGGGAATTCCTTGACAACAGTTTTACCCTTGATGGATTTGGTGAAGAAGTCGATGGCGGTGAAATGTTATGGAGCGACGAGAATCACCGAGATCTTCCTGGTTGGGGTGAGAAGTTTGATGCGGCATCGGGCCCTAGAATTTGGACAGCATACGCCAACGGTCGCCCTCCGTTGAATCCCAAACAAGATAAAAATTCCAGAGATAAAAAAATCCCGATTGCAGCAGGTCCGCATCGGGATTGGTCTGCATCAGCCGATACTGATCCCTCTGAGGCCGACGGATACTATACCATCCTGATAAATTTAAACCAAAACTGGCTACCCCTAGACGGCGGGGCTATAACATTCCATGACACTGTGCCATTGAATCCCAATTGCGATGTACACTGGAAACGAGGCTACGGCGTCGGTTGGCCATCTTACATTGTGGGACACGAACCCAATCTAGTCTTGATGTACCCGGCCACTGCCATACATAACTCTCATACACCGGGCAAGTTTCGCACCTGGGCCAAGCACAAGATGCAAAAACCCATGGATCACTTTTTGCAACGAGTGGGTTTCAGGATAAGGAAAAAATAATGGATGAGTTAGATCATCTCAAGCAGTTGGCCGGAATCACCAACAGTCCCGCAGCAGCCATTGAGAATATTTCTTATACGGCCGCAGAAAAAACGGCCTATATGAAAAAACACGATATACGCCCGGGCACAGATGAATGGTTTAAGTTGTGGTTCGCCAAGCCTTACCTGACCGGCGAAGATCCCATGCCGCGGAAATAGTCAGGCGTTGACTACTTGTTGCTGTTCGTTCAGTCCAAGGTATTCATACCAACTGGGATGACGTACAGTAAAGGGGCGGTTCTTCCATTTGTTGACCAAATGATAGTAGTCGGGCTTGTAAGGCATGCGCAAGGGTTTCTGTAGTTTCGAACCCTTCTTGAAGTTGCAGGGCTTACAGGCAGTAACAGCATTTTCCCAACTAGTTGCTCCGCCCTCCATGCGAGGAATCACATGATCCAAAGTGAGATCTTCGGGTTCAAATGTTTCTGCACAGTACTGGCATTGATACATGTCTCTGAGATAAAGATTGCTACGAGAGAACTTTACACGCTGTTTTGAATTAAAGTATTCTTTGGCCACACAAACTGACGGGACCGGCATAGACATTTTGGCACTATGCACCACCCAGTCGTCGTAGGTTTCAAGTACTTTTACTCGATCAAGGAAAACCAATTTGATTGCATGTTGCCAACCTACCACACTGAGTGGTAGAACCGAGATGGGTTCGTAGTTAGCATTTAATAGTAGAGTGTCTGACATGGTTAAATATATTTAACTGAATACAAAGATAGGATAAAACTCAATGGCCAAAAGCCTCGAGGGTGTGCTAGTCAAACCCGCACACGTCAAAGAAAATTATACACAAGAGCAGGTGCTCGAATTCGCAAAGTGTGCGGATCCCGACACGGGCCCAAAGTATTTCCTTTCGAACTTTTTTTACATACAACATCCCACAAAAGGTCGGATGGCGTATCAACCTTTTGACTATCAAGACGAGTTGATCGACATCTATCACGGCAACCGATTCAGCATCAACTTGCTGGGACGCCAGATGGGTAAAACTACCACAGCGGCCGGATACCTTCTTTGGTATGCCATGTTTGTGCCGGACTCGACAATCTTGATCGCTGCTCACAAGTATACAGGTGCGCAAGAAATCATGCAACGGATAAGATATGCTTATGAGTTGTGCCCCAACCATATTCGTGCTGGAGTCACCAGTTACAACAAAGGCAGTATAGATTTCGACAACGGTAGTCGTATAGTTTCGGCCACTACCACAGAAACAACAGGCCGGGGTATGTCTATCACGCTCCTATACTGCGACGAGTTTGCGTTCGTTCGCAACACCATCGCTCGAGAGTTCTGGACCTCCATATCACCTACCTTGGCCACTGGCGGTAAAGCCATCATTACTAGTACTCCCAACAGCGACGAAGATCAGTTTTGGTTGCTTTGGCGCGGCGCCAATCGTACCGAGGACGAATACGGTAACCAGCGCAGTCTGGGAGAAAATGGCTTCAAAGGGTATATGGCCAAATGGGATCGTCATCCCGATCGTGACGACAAATGGGCCGATCAAGAGCGTGCCAGTATTGGCATAGAGCGATTCAAACGCGAACACGAATGCGAACCTATCATCTATGACGAGACCTTGATATCGGCTGTGCATCTAGCAGAGATGTTGGGCACAGAGCCCATTGAGAATCAAGGCCAGGTGCGTTGGTACAAGAGACCCACGGCCGGCAAGCAGTATGTGATAGCATTGGATCCCAGCCTGGGAACAGGCGGCGACAGTTCGGCCCTGCAAGTGCTTGAGTTACCTACAATGATACAAGTGGCCGAATGGAAACACAACAAAACAGTGATCCAACGACAAGTGGCCATAGTTAGGGAAATCTCCGAGTACCTTTATTCTTGCATTGGCAACGAAAACGACATCTACTACAGCGTAGAAAACAACACCTTGGGAGAAGCGGCGTTGGTAGTCATTGCCGAAATCGGCGAGGAAAACATACGCGGGACCTTCCTCAGCGAACCCAGTCGCCCCGGCAATGTGAGACGATTCCGCAAAGGTTTCAATACCACACATCGTGTGAAGATCACTGCCTGCGCAAAACTAAAAAGTCTCATTGAGAGCGGGCGCATGAAACTCAACAGTCGGGCGCTGATATCGGAGTTGAAAAATTTCGTGGCACACGGCGCCAGTTTTGCTGCCAAGCCCGGGGAACATGATGATTTGGTAATGAGCCTGCTGTTGGCCCTGCGTATGAGCCAACTGTTGCAGTCGTATGATGCCGATCTCGACGAAAAAATGCGCGACAGCCTCGACGATTACATCGAGCCTATGCCTTTTATTATGCTTAGATAAATACACTACTATGCGTGAATTAGATAAAATTGCCGAAGCCTTGTTTGAAAAAATCCGTTCGAGATTCGAGGGTGTGACCATTGGTGACGAAAATGCCAAAACCACACAAGATCCCGAACATGCTAGATTCATTAACTTTGACTATACCAGCAAAGATGGTGAAACATTCGGCAATGTGACCATAAGCCTCATCGACGAAAACTCGATCAAGGTCTACTATGGAAAGAACATCACCGACAATCTCAACGAAGAACAAACCCAAGAGTGGTTTGACTTCTTGCGCGGCATCCGTATGTTTGCCAAGCGCAACCTACTGAATTTTGATACCAGAGACATTGCTCGCAGTTCTCTGAACCTCAGCGATATCAAACAGCAGAGCAAGAGTGACTCTGCCTATACCACAGACGAAGTCACCATTGGAGAAAGCCGTATGTATGGAACCCGCCGCAGCAGTTATGACCGTATGGGCGAGACCCGTATCATCGTGCGCCACAGTGCTCCAGTGGATGAAGAAAAACGCGGCTGCCGCACACGCAACATCGAAAGCATCTATGTAGAGACCGCCGAAGGCGAGCGTTTCAAACTACCTTTCACAAACCTCACAGGTGCCAGAGCCATCGGTCAGCACATCGCCCAAGGTGGCAACATGCTGGACGAGCGTGCTGGTCATATCATCGACCTAGTAAAAGAAATGGCCGCGCTACGCACATTCGTTTCGGCCACACGCAACCAAGTATTCGAAGATGATGTAACACCTGTGATGATCGAAGCAGCCAAGCGCCGCTACCAGAATGTACGCAAGAGCCTCAAGAGCATGCGTGGCCCCCGTGGCTATGGATTCTACTGGGCCGGCTCAGGAGTTGACAGCGACGGAGGTGCCGGCGGTATTGGCGAGGATGAGATCAAAGATCGCCTCACACGTCGTGTATTCGACGAGCGACTGGAAGAAGCCTTGCCCTATGTTCGACGAGCCTACAGCCAATATGTCAATGACCAAAATACCTCCATGGCACAAGAATTTGAATCGTGGGCCAATGAAGTCACTGAAGGCACGTGGGCACAGCCCGACGATGCTGAAAAGATCAATGCTCTCAAAGAACTCATGACCAAACCATTGATAGTGGGCGCCGATGCCATCGAAGCCACTTCAGTGCTGTACGATCTTGTTGGGGACGACGACTTGTTTGATGAATTAGAGGCCTTGTCCAAACAAGATCCCGAGGCCGATGCTCGTCCAGTGATCCAAAATTGGCTCGAAAAAAACATGCCCGAAGTGTCACAGCAAGTGATGCCTGCCCTTGAGCCTCCCGCACAACCAGAGCAACAACCAGAGCAACAACCAGTGGTTGCTCAGCCAACCGAAAGCGTGGATCCCGATCTGGCCATGCTAAAATGGTTGTCTGGACTCCAAAAATAATATCATATTTCTCTTGACTTTGCTAAATACTTGAGCATATACTCTGTATGTGCTCGAGACAATCTCAAACTTTTATTATGGCACACACTTTTAAGGAGAAAACATCATGGCAACTACATTGGCCGAAATCCGTGCAAAACTGCAAGCGCAAGAAAACCGCCAAGGCGGCAACGCAACTGGTGGCGACAACGCCATCTTCGCCCACTGGAACATCCCAGAGGGCTCAACTTCCCGAATCCGATTCCTTCCCGACGCTAATACCAAGAACTCGTTCTTCTGGGTAGAACGTGCTATGATCCGACTGCCATTCGCTGGCATCAAGGGTCAAGCCGATTCCAAACCCGTGATCGTACAAGTTCCTTGTGTGGAAATGTGGGAACCCAACGCCTGCCCAATCTTGGCCGAAGTACGCACATGGTTCAAAGACCCCAGCCTTGAAGAAATGGGTCGCAAGTACTGGAAGAAAAAATCCTACTTGTTCCAAGGTTTCGTACGTGAAAGCACCCTGGGCGACGACAAAGTTCCCGAAAACCCAATCCGTCGTTTCGTGATCAGCCCGCAGATCTTCAACATCGTCAAGGCTGCACTCATGGATCCTGAGATGGAAGAACTGCCAACCGATTTTGAGCGCGGTCTAGATTTCATGGTCACCAAGACTTCCAAAGGTGGTTATGCTGACTACTCTACTTCCAAGTACGCTAGAAAAGAAAGCGCCTTGACCGAAGTAGAACGTGCAGCCATTGAGCAATACGGTCTCTATGACCTCCAGGACTTCTTGCCCAAGCGTCCCAATGACACCGAACTCAAAGTCATGAAAGAGATGTTTGAAGCAAGCGTGGATGGTCAAGCCTATGATCCCGACA
>CAYVBV010000081.1:0-8777 GCA_964449745.1 uncultured Polynucleobacter sp.
CAGTTCGCCTCATCTTTAGGTCGATGAGCTCCTTTGAAAGATACAGGGCGCGCCCGTTTCTTCGGCTCTGGTTTGTAATTTTCTGCCACAAAATTACTTAACCATGCAGAGGTTTCTGGATCCAAGGGGACATTTTCAACAGTTTCACCGCCATCCAATAAGCGACCCGCCTCGTAATAACTCACGCTTAAAAAGTGAGGCACAGCAATTGGATCTGTACCGTCGGGATGATCTTCTAAACGCCACATGACAAACCATGCTGGGTTGGTTGAAGTCGCATTTAAATAATATCCCTCAGCCTCATCTTTGAATAACTGCAACTCAAATCCAGTAAAAAGCCATTGTTCAGATTTTTCATCATGACGCATGCGAATGGCTGGTCGATTGGCAACCATCAAATCTGGGGTTTTGTGAGAGAACTGCCCAATATCAAACACCACCTCATCCAAGGCCCATCGATAGGATTGCCAAGGGTTATCCATAAACTCCTTACGCATCACAATCGCAAGCTGTAGCTTCATGATTTAAGTGTTTTGAACAACAATACTTGGAAACTTGCTGCTCATGTCTTTTGACATTTCAGCCACTTGAATCGCAATCTTGCGAGCAATGGTCTTATAGATTGCACTGATAGTGCCATCGGGATCAGCAACCACCGTTGGCCGACCTGAATCCGCTTGTTCACGAATGGATAAATTCAAAGGCAAGCTTCCCAAGAAATCCACCTTATATTCTTCACACATTTTTTTACCACCATCTTGACCAAAAATATGCTCTTGGTGATTACAGTTAGGACAGACATAAATACTCATGTTCTCAACGATACCGATGATTGGAATGCCCACTTTTTCAAACATCTTAAGGCCCTTGCGCGCGTCCAACAATGCGATGTCCTGTGGAGTTGTCACAATCACGGCACCAGTGACAGGTACCTTTTGCGACAAGGTCAATTGAATATCGCCCGTACCTGGGGGCATATCAACAATCAAATAGTCCACATCACGCCAGTTTGTTTGACGCAACAATTGCTCTAGGGCTGAAGTGACCATTGGACCACGCCAAACCATTGGGCTATCTGGGTCAATCAAGAATCCAATCGAACTGGCCTGCAAGCCATGACCTTCCATGGGTTCGATGGTGTTCTCAGCAATGGATTCAGGACGCCCCGTGATGCCCAACATCATGGGTTGACTGGGTCCATAAATATCTGCATCCAAAATACCTACTGTAGCTCCCTCAGCAGCCAAGGCCAGAGCCAAGTTCACAGCAGTAGTAGATTTGCCCACCCCACCCTTACCACTAGAAACAGCAATAATATTTTTTACATTTGGCAGTAGTTTTACGCCACGTTGAACCGTATGAGCCACTATATTCATGGTGACATTGACGCTGACGTTTTTGACACCAGGAAGCTCTCTAAGAGCCGTAATGACCAGTTTTCTAATAAGGTCAATTTGACTTTTAGCAGGGTAAGCTAAAACCACGTCCAGACTTACATCCGCACCATCAACTTTGACATTTTTGGCCGATTTTGAAGAAATCAAATCTTTGCCAGTATTAGGATCTATAACGCTTTTCAGCGCATTTTGTACATTTTCTACCGATAAACTCACCGCTATCTCCTGATGTTTTTTTTGTTTTTTCAGCTATCAACTATATCCGCAGACTAAAATCTACGCCTATGCGTCAAATTTTAGTTACTTCCGCCCTCCCTTACGCCAATGGCCAAATTCACATTGGCCATCTGGTTGAGTACATTCAAACCGACATTTGGGTTCGCTTCCAAAGAATGCGTGGCCACGAGGTTCACTATGTAGGAGCGGATGATACCCATGGTACTCCAATCATGTTGCGCGCTGAAAAAGAAGGTCTTAGCCCTCAAGAATTGATTGCCAAAGTTTGGCAAGAACACAAACGAGATTTTGACGATTTTTTAATTTCTTTTGATAACTACTATTCCACAGACAGCGCTGAAAATAAAAAACTATCCGAGGAGATTTACCTCAAGCTACGCGATGCTGGTCTGATTGAAAAGCGCGCGATTGAGCAAGCTTATGACCCAGTCAAAGAAATGTTCTTGCCCGATCGCTTTATTAAAGGCGAATGCCCAAAATGCGGGGCCAAGGATCAATATGGTGATTCGTGTGAGAAATGCGGCGCCACCTACTCGCCAACTGATTTAAAGAATCCGTTTTCAGTGGTCAGCGGTGCCACACCCATTCGTAAGGTATCTGATCATTATTTCTTTAAGTTATCTGATCCAAGATGTGAGACCTTCCTAAGAGATTGGACTCAGGTCAAAACGCCCTTGCAAGCAGAGGCTCGCAATAAAATGAAAGAATGGGTCGGCGAACCTGGGGAAAGCAAATTGGGTGACTGGGATATTTCCAGAGATGCCCCTTACTTCGGCTTTGAAATTCCTGATGCACCGGGTAAATATTTTTATGTTTGGCTCGATGCACCGATTGGTTATTACGCGAGCTTTTTAAATCTGTGCGAACGCAAAGGTTTGGATTTCCATGAATGGACCAAACCAGACACAAAAACCGAGCAATATCACTTTATCGGCAAAGATATTTTGTATTTCCATACTTTATTTTGGCCAGCGACACTTGAGTTCTCAGGTTATCGCACACCAACGAATGTGTTTGCTCATGGATTTTTGACGGTCGATGGCGAGAAGATGAGCAAATCGCGCGGCACTTTCATCACCGCACACAGCGTGATTGAATGCGGTCTCAATCCCGAATGGTTGCGTTATTACTTTGCCGCCAAACTCAATGCCAGCATGGAAGACTTGGACCTCAATCTGCAAGACTTTACTGCTCGCGTGAACAGCGACTTACTGGGCAAATACATCAATATTGCCAGCCGCAGCGCTGGATTCTTAGTCAAACGATTTGCTGGCATTGTGGATGATTCAGCAATGAGCCATCCTCTATTGGCTCAGTTGGCGGAAGCAAAAGAAGAAATAGCGGAACTCTATGAGACCCGTGAATACGCCAAAGCCTTGCGTCGCATCATGGAATTGGCTGATGCCGTGAATGGTTTTGTAGACAGCAATAAGCCATGGGAAATCGCCAAAGACCCAAGCAAAGAAAAAGAATTGCAAACCATTTGTAGCGTGACCCTAGAAGCATTTAGACGCTTGACCTTGTACCTCAAGCCTGTGGTACCCAATGTGGCAGCTGGCGTTGAGAAATTCTTAAACATCGCACCCATGGTGTGGGATGACCTAGATCATTCTCTATCATCAGCCCAAGCCATCAACCCTTATCAGCACTTAATGACCAGGGTTGATCCAAACATGATTGATCAACTTTTATTGGCGAACCAACAATGATGAAATTAGCCCGTTTTAGTCCCAAAATCATCGAATCAATTAAAGGGTATAACGGGCAAAATTTTGTCAGTGATTTAAGTAGCGGTCTAACGGTGGGCGTCATTGCGCTACCTCTATCCATCGCGTTTGCGATTGCCTCAGGTTTAAAGCCGGAAGCCGGCCTAATTTCTGCCGTGATTGGTGGATTTTTAATTTCTTTATTGGGTGGCAGCAAGATTCAGATTGGTGGGCCTGCAGGTGCCTTCATCGTGATCATCTACGCCATCATTGAACGTTATGGAGTTGCCAATTTAATTTTGTCGACCTTTTTAGCTGGCGCCCTGCTCTTCACCATGGGCTTGTTTAAGGTGGGCAGCCTAATCCGTTTTATTCCAGTCGCCATCATCATTGGCTTTACGAGTGGCATTGCGATACTGATCGGCTTATCTCAGGTTAAAGATGCTTTTGGTCTACAAATAGAAAAATTGCCAGCTGATTTCTTTTCGCAAATTGCTTCTTTTTACACCTATGCTGAGACCTTCAATCCCTATGCCATCGCCACATCTTTAGGCACCTTGGTTTTGATTATTTTATGGCCGAAATTAACTGCTCGCCTAGCTCGCTTTTGGGCCCCCATCACCTTAATCCCTGGCATCATCATTGCACTTTTGTTGGTGTCGATATCTGTTTATTTAGCAGGATTTCCGGTTGAAACCATTGGCAGTCGTTTTGGTGAACTTCCCAATCAAATTCCAACACCCAGCGTTCCATCGCTTGACTGGGAAACCGCCAAACAACTGTTTGCACCAACACTCACCATTGCCATCCTAGGTGCAATTGAATCTCTGCTTTGTGCCAGAGTGGCCGACAACTTGAGCTCAGACAGACATAACCCCAATCAAGAATTGATGGGACAAGGCATCGCCAATATGGTTGTACCGTTTTTTGGTGGCCTACCTGTGACTGGCACCATCGCAAGAACAGCGACAAACGCAAAAGCAGGGGCGAAAACACCTGTATCGGGCATCATTCATTCGGCGGTGATTCTTCTGATCATGATGATGGCGGCTCCATTGGCCAGTCATATTCCAATGCCATGCCTAGCAGGCATCCTCTTGTTTATCGCATGGAATATGTTTGAAGCGGCTGAATTTAAACGTTTGAAGCAGTTCCATCTCACATATCGCTTAATTCTGTTGGGCACATTCTTCTTAACCATTATTTTTGACCTAACAGTAGCGGTACAGGTGGGCATCATCATGGCCTGCATTTTCTTCATTTATAGAATTTCATCACTGACTCAGATTGAAAAATTACCCTTGCCACTGGGGTTTGCCAATACAGGTGATTTGCTTAGCGATTCTCAAGAAACCAGTTCCCAATCTATTGAAGCCTACCGTGTTTATGGTTCTTTATTCTTTGGCGCCATTAATAAGATCGAAGATCTTTTCAACCCACTCGATCCCAATAGAAATATCCCCAAAGTCATCATTTTGGAAATGCACCAACTGATTAATATCGACTCCAGTGGACTAGACTCTTTGCATGCCCTACACAAATCTCTTCGTAAATACGATGGTGAATTGCTCATTTGTGCCGCCAATCATCAACCTTATTCCCTCATGAGTCGGGCAGGCTTGATTGATGAAATTGGAAAAGAAAATTACTTTGATTCGCTAGATTTAGCGTTTGAACGCGCTAAAACCTTATGCCAAACACCCTGTAAGGTAAATGTAGGCAGTCAAAGCTCTTAAATCGCTACAATTGACACATTATGGCCCATTACAAATCCAACATTACCCAGTTCCTGGAAGAGCTCAAAGCCCAAAAGCCTGAGCTAGAGCAAGCCCAACAAGAAGGTCGCGCCCTTTTGTGGGACAAAGCTCCAACGTCTCCAGAAGAACAACAACGTCAACAGCTCGCTCGCGTTAAACAAAAAGCTTACGTTTATCAATGAGCGATTTGATTACCGCAGTTCCGGAAGTCACCGATGGCATGTCTGAGTCATTTGCCAGACTGTATGGTGAGCCTTTATTTCAACTTCCATCTGACTTATATATTCCACCGGATGCGCTCGAGGTTTTCTTAGAAGCCTTTGAAGGCCCATTGGATCTTTTGCTGTATTTGATTCGCAAGCAAAATTTCAACGTTTTAGATATTCCAATGGCTGAAGTGACCAAACAATATCTTGGTTACATTGAACAAATTCGCCACTCCAATTTGGAGTTGGCCGCCGAGTATCTATTGATGGCTGCCATGTTGATTGAGATTAAGTCGCGCATGTTGCTGCCAATGAAGAAAGCCGACAGTGACGAAGAGGTGGAAGATCCACGTGCAGAGTTGGTTCGCCGCCTCTTGGAATACGAGCGCATGAAATTAGCTGCTCAAGAACTGGATAAATTACCTGTGCTGGGGCGTGATTTTTATAAGGCCAATGGCCACGTCGACACCACTGTCGCTGTCACTTGGCCAGATATCAATCCACTCGATATCCAAGCCGCATGGAAAGATGTGCTTTACCGTGCGAAGCTCAATCAGCACCACACGATTACTCGCGAACAATTATCGGTTCGTGACTTCATGACTCGCATCTTGCGTCGTTTGCAAGGCGAACGTTTCATTGAATTCACTGACTTATTTGAAGAAGCAATTGCCTCAGGCCAAGGAGCCCCCATGGTGGTTGTTAATTTCATTGCCATGCTCGAATTGTCCAGAGAGTCTTTGATTGAGATTACTCAAGCTGAGCCCTACGCACCGATTTATGTGCGCTTGGCTTATTCGCCCAACTGAGATTCGCTCAGCCATTACTTTTTTCAGTAAAGATCTGTATTTATGAAAATCATCAGCGACATTCAAGATTTGCGCGATCAGTTGCGTGGTCAAAATCGCGCTGTGTTTGTTCCAACGATGGGCAATCTGCACGAAGGGCATCTATCCTTGATGCGCTTAGCCAGACAACACGGTGATCCTGTGATTGCCAGCATCTTTGTGAATCGTTTGCAATTTGGCCCCAATGAAGATTTTGATAAATACCCACGCACTTTTGAAGCCGACGTTGAAAAGCTTGAAAAAGAAGGGGTGTACGTTCTTTTTGCCCCCACAGAAAAAGATCTTTATCCAGAGCCCCAAGAATATCGAGTAGAACCTCCGCAGAATTTAGGCAAGATCCTTGAAGGAGAATTCCGCCCGGGATTTTTTCAAGGCGTATGCACCGTTGTTTTGAAACTATTCTCTTGCGTACAACCCAAGGTTGCCGTGTTTGGAAAAAAGGATTACCAACAACTGATGGTCATTCGCCAAATGTGTCGTCAATTGGCTTTACCCGTTGAGATTGTTCCAGCAGAAACTGTGAGAGCTGAAGATGGTTTAGCACTCTCTTCCAGAAACGGTTATTTATCCACCGAAGAACGTGCTGAAGCTGTGCAGTTGATTGAAACGCTCAAAGAAGTACAAACCAAAGTCTTGCAGGGCAAGCTCACTGCTAGTGATATCCAAAGAATTGAACAAGAAGCCAGCGCCAAGCTGAGTTCTCGTGGCTGGTTGCCTGACTACATTTCTGTGCGCAAGCGTAGCGACCTTTTAAGTGCCGATGATGCCGAACTCTCCTCCAAGGAACCCTTGGTTGTGTTGGCTGCAGCCAAATTGGGCAAAACTCGTCTGATTGATAACTTAGAAATCTAGGTCAATAAAGCTTTCAGGCTTTGCAATGACTTTAAAACACAAGCAAACAATCCACTCTGTTGCCCACTTAGGGCATTGGGCGCTCAGCTTTTTGCTCTTCATGAATGTCAACATGAGTTTTGCGCAAAACAAACCTCAACGAGTCATCACTCTATCTCCACATTTAACCGAAATCGTTGATGCTGCAGGAGGCAGCCAACAATTGGTGGGCGTGAGTGCTTTTAGTAATTTTCCGGAGTCAGTGAAAAAACTGCCGATTATCAGTGATGCCAGATCCATTGATTTAGAGAAGATGAAACAATTAAAACCCGACCTGATCATTTACTGGCGTGGTGGAACCCCAGAAACTCAAGTTGAATCTATTCAAAAGGTATTTAGCAGTTCCGCCCAAATCATTTTTGTTGAACCGAAGAAATTACTGGATATTGCCACTGATATTGAAAAGCTTGGCCAGGCACTCGGTACGAGCGCAGTAGCCAAGAAGAATGCCACCACTTTTAGATCAGAGGTCAGCAAGCTCAAAAAGAAATATCAAAACTCTAATCAAAGAAAAGTGCGCGTTTTTTATCAGGTGTGGGCACAACCTTTGATGACTCTGAATCAAGATCATCTGATTAGCGACATCATTGAATTGTGCGGTGGCGAACAACTCTTTGCTAAAGAGAAATTACTCGTTCCCACAGTGAGCAAAGAAGCCGTGGTGAAAGCCAATCCAGAAATCATTTTTACCGCCACTGATGCAAAGCAAATGAAGATGGATTGGTCTATGTGGCAATCAATTCCGCAATTAGCAGCCACTCAAAATAAAGCCTTGATTGAGATTGATGCAGATACCATCAGCCGCCCCTCCCCAAGAATTCTGTTGGGCGCGCAAAAGATATGCGCTGAGATCGATCGACTCAGATAAGCTGAAATAGCCTACAAATCAAATTAATTAAGCAGGAATATAAATCATTTGCCCCGATGCGCTCTGGGCTGGCTCAATGGGGTGACCCAATGATTTTTCTAAATTTACTGGATTGACGACATCAGAAATCGCGCCCGCCAAATAATTGCCCTCTGGCATGAGCAATAGAGCATGGGTAAATCCTCGATGAATCAAACTAATCTCGTGAAGACTAGCAATGATGGTTTGATGACAGGACTGACTTCTTTCAATCAGAGTTTGCAATAAGCTCACTTGATGCCCAACATCTAAATGTGAAGTAGGTTCATCTAATATTAGAGCTTGAGTGTTTTGCGCAAAGCACGAAGCCAAAGCCACTCTTTGACGCTCACCCCCTGATAAAGTTTGCCATTCTGAATAGGCCAAATGGGCCACATCACAACTTTCGAGAGCCTGCAGGGCAAAATCAAGCTGATGGTTTTGATCTTCTACTTCCAGATACCAAGGATGTCTTGCTGCCAGAACCACATCAATGGCCCTTAATCCCTGCACCCCAATCGGAAATTGCTCTGCGTAAGCACGCAACTTGGCCAAGTCTTCTGGAGATTGCTGCAAGATAGAAAGATTATTCCAAGCAATATGTCCTGTAGATTGATGATTTTGAACCCCAGCAATGATTCTGAGCAAAGTGGATTTACCGGCGCCATTGCGACCAATCAAACACCAACGCTCACCTCTTCTGACTTGCCAATTCAATTGCTGAATCAAAACTCGACCCGGTACCTGAATATCAAGATTGCTTGTTTCTAGAATGACATCAGACATCGCTTTGGAATGAACACTCATGATGCACTCCAATGACGCAAGCGTGACAAGATCCATAAAAAG
>CAYVBV010000082.1:0-8634 GCA_964449745.1 uncultured Polynucleobacter sp.
CGTTCTGTTCCAAATAAATTCCCAAAATTATTTGTTCTTTCCAATTGTTCTTTTTTCCATTGACGATCTTTTCACAAAGGCTTTAGCCTAAATCACACACATGCATCTGACCGAACTTAAAGCACTTCACGTATCCGCCCTACTTGAAATGGCCGCTGGCCTTGAAATTGAAAACACGCAACGCATGCGCAAGCAAGAGTTGATGTTTGCAATTCTAAAAAAACGCGCCAAAGGCGGTGAAACCATTTTTGGTGATGGCGTTCTTGAAGTTCTACCCGATGGCTTTGGTTTCTTGCGCTCCCCAGAAGCTTCTTATATGGCTTCAACCGATGATATTTATATTTCACCGGCCCAAATTCGTCGCTTCAACCTTCATACGGGTGATGCCATTGAGGGAGAAGTCAGAACTCCGAAGGAAGGTGAACGTTATTTCGCATTGGTCAAAGTCGACAAAATCAACGGTTTAGCGCCCGAGGGTCTCAAAAACCGCATCATGTTCGAAAACTTGACGCCACTTCATCCTGATCGCCCCATGAATTTGGAGCGCGATATCAAAGCTGAAGAAAACCTCACAGGCCGAATCATTGACATGATTTCGCCGATTGGTTTTGGTCAACGTGCTCTTTTAGTTGCCTCACCAAAATCAGGCAAAACAGTGATGATGCAACACATCGCTCATGCGATTTCTGCAAATCACCCTGATGCAATTTTGATCGTCTTACTCGTAGATGAGCGCCCTGAAGAAGTGACTGAGATGCAACGCTCAGTCAAAGGTGAAGTGGTTGCATCTACCTTTGACGAACCAGCAGTCCGTCACGTCCAAGTTGCAGAAATGGTGATTGAAAAAGCCAAGCGATTGGTTGAAATGAAGCGTGATGTGATTATTTTGCTGGACTCTATCACTCGTTTGGCTCGCGCCTACAACACGGTTGTTCCATCATCTGGCAAAGTCCTATCGGGTGGTGTGGATGCCAACGCCCTACAACGTCCAAAACGTTTCTTTGGTGCTGCACGAAATATTGAAGAAGGTGGCTCACTCACCATCATTGCAACAGCTTTGATTGAAACGGGTAGCCGCATGGACGATTTGATTTACGAAGAATTCAAAGGTACAGGCAATATGGAAGTTCATTTGGAACGCCGTCTTGCTGAACGTCGCGTTTATCCTGCGATTAACTTGAACAAGTCAGGCACACGCCGTGAAGAATTGTTAATCAAGCCTGAATTGCTCCAAAAAATCTGGGTTCTGCGCAAACTGATCTCAGACATGGATGATATTGAGGCGATGAACTTCATTGTGGACAAACTCAAATCAACCAAAAACAATGCTGAATTCTTTGAATTGATGCGTCGTGGCGGGTAAAAACTAGGCCAATAGAGGGATTTACTGGCTAAAAACAAGGTTTTTCAGCCAGCTATCCCCTAAAACAAGCCAATATCTTCTATTTTTTGCTACAATTCTCGTTTTAATTCAGGCAAGTACCCATTATTTCAATGGGCGGCTACCCAGCTTAAGGACATTTAAATGAAACAAGGTATTCACCCAGATTACAAAGAAGTTGTTTTCTTAGACGTATCTAACAACTTCAGCTTCAAAACTCGTTCTACGATTGTGACTAAAGAAACCATCAAATGGGAAGACGGTAAAGAGTACCCATTGGCGAAGATTGAAACTTCTTCAGAGTCACATCCTTTCTACACTGGTACTCAGAAGATTATGGACACTGCAGGTCGTGTTGAGAAATTCCGTCAGAAATTCGGTACAAAAGCAACAGGTAAAAAATCTGCCTAAGATTGCCGGCTTGACCGAAGTCGTGACAAAAAGGCAGCGTGAGCTGCCTTTTTTACATATTGGCTTTTCATTCAGAAATAATCAGGTCACAATTCAAAGCGCATGAGATCCATTCGACTAACTGCCGCGGCCACATCGACACTCCCTCGTTTTGTGTTGGTGCTCATTACAGCCACATATGGTCTTTTAGGTATCTTTGGTCGCGACCCATGGAAAAATGATGATGCGGCTGGTTTTGGTGCAATGTGGACTTTGGCCAACGGTACTTGGCAAGATTGGTTACTACCGCACATTGATGGTCGCTCAGAAATCCTAGCAGGCCCACTGCCTTACTGGCTAGGCGCTTCATTGATTGGTGTATTGAAGCCCCTGCTAGGACCCAACAATTCTGCCGGTTTATATTCAGCGATTTGCTTTTTTTTAAGCTGTGCAGCCATATGGCACGCCTGTTATCTACTCGGTCGTAGACCAGAGGTTCAACCATCAGCATTTGCTTTGGGCGGTCAGCCTGAACCAAGAGACTACGGTCGCACACTGGCCGACAGTGCACTGATGATATTTTTAGCGTGTATTGGTTTGGCTTTGCGCGCCCATGAAACTACACCCGCCCTGGCTCAACTTTTGGGTGTCACGACTATTTTGTATGGCCTTGTGAGGGGCCTAGATAAACCTCTTCAAGGGGGTTTTTGGACTGGTATTGGTTTAGCGGTGATAGCTCTTTCAGCTTCACTTTGGTTATTTGTGCTCATTTTTGCAGGCTTGATTCTTTCTCTCACCCTCTGCGAAGTCAAACCCCATCCCAAGTGGCTAGCAACCACCTGGGTAATTGGATTGATGGGTTTGAGTGTTTGGCCCCTACTTTGGTGGATCTCTGACTTGAGCCCCGCTCAAATAAATATGGCTTGGCAAGCATGGTGGAGCAATGACACGATTCAGGGATATGCCTCATCAAAATCTGTGGGATTTTTAGCCAGAAACTTGCCACTGTATGCGTGGCCTGTATGGCCCTTGGCTTTGTGGAGTCTTTGGTTTTGGCGCAAAGGCGCCAATAATCCTCTGGGAGGCATCCGCAATCCAAATATGGCTTTGCCCTTAGGATTAATCATCGCCGTTTTAATCTACCTCACTCATTTAACGGCTCTGACTGAACAATCATTACTGTTGATCATTCCGCCCCTTGTGATTTGGGCTTGCTTTAGTCTGCCCATCATCAAACGAAGTGTGATTAGTTTTATTGATTGGTTCGCATTACTAACATTCACGATCTTGGGCGCATTTATTTGGGTCATGTGGTTTGCGATGACCACAAACCTCCCCGCCGGTTTAGCCAGAAATGTGGCTAAAAAAGTGCCAGGATTTATTCCAGAATTTAGTTGGATTGCCTTACTCGCGGCAATTGCCGTAACGGTTTTATGGGTGAGCGTGGTGAAGTGGAGAACCTCTCGTGCACCTAAAGTCATATGGCGCGCGGTGGTGATTTCTGCTTCAGGCACGACGCTCACTTGGGTCCTATTGATGACCCTGTGGCTACCGACAATTAACTATGCCAAAACTTATCGCAACGTAGCCAACCGCTTAGTTCAAGCGGTGCCCTCACAAACAAGCTGCATCAACTCAACACATCTGGGTGATGGTCAATTGGGCTCATTTATTTATTTCACAAAATTGAAATTCAAGGACGATGTGAATTGCGATTTATGGATCAGCAATCAACCCGGTGAAGCTCGTAAAACTGCCAACAAACTGAATAAACAGTTAGAACTCATTTGGGAAGATCGGCGTGTCAGTGACCGCAATGAACGTTTAAGACTCTATCGAGTACTGAGTCATGCTCAGTAATCTCAAAAGAGACATACCGCGCCTACTCACTTTAGCCGGCCCCCTATTAGTAGGTCAGTTGGCAGTGATTGCTTTTGGTGTGATGGACACCGCCATGGTTGCCCGCTTTTCAACCGATGACCTTGCTGCCTTGGCCATGGCAGGATCTATATTCATCAGCATTTATGTTGGCTTAACTGGTGTGGTCTCAGCCCTGGCTCCCATAGCAGGTCAATTATTTGGCGCCAAAAGATTCGCTGAAATTGGTGAAGAAGTTCGTCAAGGGTGGTGGCTATCACTGGGCTTAAGTATTTTAGGCATTGTGATTCTCTTTAATCCGGGTGTCTTTTTAGCCATTGCCAATGCCAGCCCCGAAGTTGAGGCCAAAGCAATTTTGTATTTACAAATTGTGGCATGGGGTTTACCAGCCAGTATGGCCATGAGAGTCTTGGTCGCTTTTCACAATGCCATCTCACGTCCCAGTGTCGTAACGTGGATACAAATTGGGGGCTTATTTTTAAAGGTACCACTCAATGCATTATTTATTTATGGTGGGTTTGGCATTGAAGCCATGGGCGGTCCTGGCTGCGCACTAGCAACAGTCATCATCAATTGGCTGTGGCTACTGATCATGCTGTGGATTGTTTACAGCGGTCAGTTTTATAAAGTATTTTGTGTTTATGCAAAGTTCAGTCGACCCGACGCTCACAAAATTGGCACCCTACTTAAGTTGGGCTTACCGATTGGCTTGAGTTATTTGATTGAAGTGACCTCTTTTGCATTCATGGCTTTGTTTATCGCAAAGCTCGGAACCCTTCCCTTGGCGGGTCATCAAATTGTTGCCAATTTAGGCACAGTTTTATACATGCTACCCCTCTCACTTTCAATTGCCACATCTACCCTTGTGGCTCAATCGATTGGCGCAGATCAACCTAAGTTGGCAAAGGAAATTGGTTGGTCTGCATTGGTTTTCACAACGAGTATTTGCGTCTTGGTCGGTTTGATGGTTTGGATATTTAAATATCCACTACTCGATTTATACGCACCCTCTGCAGAGGTTAGACAGATGGCCATTCCTTTGTTCTTATTTATTGCCTTCTATCAAATCTTTGACGCGCTTCAAGTCACGTCTGCATTTATTTTGAGAGGCTACCGTGTGGCTTTTTGGCCGATGTGGATTTACGCGATCTCTCTATGGGGCGTTGGTTTAGGCGGAGGTTATGTTTTAGGTTTTAATCTCACGGGCAATATCCCAGAGATACTGCAAGGGGCCCAAGGATTTTGGTTTGCCAATAGTGCAAGCCTGGCAATTGCTGCGGCTTTATTGATTAGCTTATTTAAACGAACTGCCAAGCGGTTTGAGAAAGAGCATCCCCCTATTGAGGTTTGATGCTCTTTTACAAAAAAGCCTTATTTAGGGCTTGATTCCACAGGTTTTTGGATTGAATACCCTGGAACTTGATGGCCTTTGGCATACATACACTGTTGATAGGCAATGTCATAACGTCGCTGAACTTCTTTTGAGGAATCACTGCCAGAGGTAGCACCCATGGCGGCACCGCCTAATAAACCAACCGCAGCACCCGTACCCACATTTCTGGAACTACCGCCATCGGCCATCGCACCAGCGACAGCACCAATGGCTGCACCCACAATGGCTGTCTTTGCAGTATTTTTAGCTGCAATCTCGTCGGCCGTCGTATTCAAAGAGTTTTGTGCGTAAGCGCGGCACTCTTGGTCATCTTTTTGAAACACCTCAAAGGATCTTCCAGGCGCGGGCATCACCGTCAAACTAGGACCAACAGGAGTGGAAGCACAGCCCACCAAAGTTCCCGTCAAAACCATCATTAAACCAATTTTCTTAAAATTCTGATGCATATCAATTCCTTATAAGATCCTGCTTTATTGAGCAGTTTGCGACTATTAATCATAAACCAAGCATTAATCCTATAACGTCCAGACCTTCAATTAGATGACATCAATTTTCTTAATTGATATTTCTATTGATATTGATGTTGAGATTGATCAAACGAGTAGAATTACACAACATTACATATATATGCACTTTAAATATATTCAAGTCTCTCTTGTGAAAATTTCTTGGGTCTTTCTTGCATTTTTAGCAGCAAGCTCAGCAAAAGCCATTGATTTACAACCTGGTGATGCCACCGCTCCCACCCCGGGTCTACAAAGTCTTCAACTGTCTTATTTGAATGCTGAGCGCGTGGCCGTTAGCAATGCCAAGGTGAATCAAACACAAGCTCAAATCCGATATGCAAGGGCTTTTGAATTAAACGCTCAACCTGCATTGTTTTACATACATACGGGCACTGGAAAAACTGAAACTGCAGGTTCCTTAACGCCTTACCCTTCCGATAATGGCGCAATCGATACCACACTGGTTTTGGCTTATTGGCCCTATGTTAACCGAGCCAATAAGACCTATTTTGCGATGGCCGGTTATTTAGTAGCACCCACAGGCAGCTACTCAAGCGAGCGTGTTTTTAATATGGGAGAAAATCGCTACAAATGGGCAGGGCAAGTTGCTTATCAAACCAGAATCGCTCCTGCTTTAGATTGGATGAGTGCCTTCGATATTTTATGGTTCGGCAGCAATGATGAGAGTCGAACCCTCAGCAATGCGCTTGGAAAGTTAGATCAAAAAGCCTTGTACAGTGCTCAAACTGGTCTTTTATACGACCTGAATTCAAACTACAGTCTTGCGGCATCTTATTTCTACTCTAAGGGTGGCGAAACGATTTTTAGAGGCGCCGCTCAAAACAATGAAATGACCATGCATCGCTATCAATTGAGCCTTATTGGGAAGTATTCTTTTGGTCGGGTGAGTTTGCAATACGGTCAGGACATTGACTCAAATGCCAGTTTTGAAGATAAGCATCGAATCTTTTTAAGATTGACCAAATATTTTCAGTGAGCAGATTCAATCGCTTCAATTTGAGCCACGCAATCCATCCATAACTCTTCTTGCTCAGTCATTTGATCACCAAGCACTTTTAATTTCTTACCCGTTTCTGCGATTTCTTCAGGTTGAAGTGGCTCCATCAAACGAGCCTCTAGCTGAGATTTTTCACTTTCCAAATCAGCCATCAATTTTTCTATTTTTTCAATCTGCTTTTTAAAGGGTTTCGTTAGAGCATTGATTTCTTGCCTTTTAGCAGCTTCAATCTTGCGTTGCTCACTGGTTTGAATAGGTGCCTTTTTTTCTTGAGTCGCCACAGGAAGAATGACGTTTGGAGCAACAGATTCTTCAGAGACCAACTTGGCTTCTTCACGCAATCGCTTTGATTCACTCAATAAATACTGTTGGTAATCATCCAAGTCGCCATCAAATGGCTTAATTTCTCCACGCCCCACCAACCAAAATTCATCGCACACGGCTCTTAGCAAAGCGCGATCATGACTGACCAACATCACCGTGCCCTCAAACTCATTCAAAGCCATAGACAAAGCCTCACGAGTGGCCAAATCTAAGTGATTGGTTGGTTCATCCAGTAACAATAAATTAGGTCTTTGCCAAACAATCATTGCCAAGACCAAGCGCGCCTTTTCTCCACCACTCATGGTTCCAACGGCTTGCTTGACCATGTCGCCTGCAAAGTTAAATGTACCCAAGAAATTCCGCAAATCTTGCTCTTTGCAAGACTCACCGGACTGAGGCCCCAACTCTTTGGCCAAACGAATCATGTGCTCCATTGGGTTATCTTCGGGACGCAATACATCCAACTCTTGCTGTGCAAAATAACCAATATTTAATCCTTTACCCTCAGTGACAGTACCAGCCAATTGAGACATGGTTCTAGCAATTGTTTTAACCAAGGTTGATTTACCCTGACCATTGGCACCCAAAATACCAATTCGCTGACCTGCTAAAACAGATTGATTGACGTTTTTAATGATTATTTTTTCTGCACCATCCATCTGATAACCAAAGCTTGCATCGCTGATGGCCAGCATAGGATTGGGTAAATTCTGCGGCTCCTTGAATTCAAAGGTGAATTCAGCATCGGCCAGCACCGGCGCAATCTTCTCCATGCGCTCCAAAGCCTTGACCCTACTTTGAGCCTGTTTGGCTTTACTGGCTTTAGCCTTAAAACGTGTGATGAATTTTTGTAAATGAGCAATTTTTTCTTGCTGCTTAGCATAAGAAGCTTGCTGTAACTCCAACTGCTCCGCTCGCATGGTCTCAAAAGAGGTGTAATTACCACCATAACGATTCAATTTGGCATGCTCAATGTGCAAAGTCACATCAGTGACAGCATCAAGAAATTCTCGGTCGTGAGAAATCACGATCATGGTTCCTGCATAACGCTTCAACCATGCCTCCAACCAAACCAAGGCATCCAAATCCAAATGGTTAGTCGGTTCATCCAAGAGCAATAAGTCCGATGGACACATCAAGGCTCGCGCTAACTGCAAACGCATGCGCCAACCCCCTGAAAAACTATTGACCGGTTGATCTAATTCACTGACCTTGAACCCCAAGCCAAGAATCAAAGATTGCGCCCGAGATATTGCATCATGCTCACCCGCATCCGCCAAATCAACATGAGCATGGGCCATGGCCATGCCATCTTCAGCAGCCTCAGCCACTCTCAAAGCTTCCCTCAGTTCAATTAAACGACTGTCCCCTGCCACCACAAAGTCTGTGGCTGTTTCTGAGGTTTCTGGCATGTTTTGAGCCACTTGAGCCATCCGCCACACCTTGGGCATCGAGAAATCGCCGCCATCCTCATGCAACGAACCGTTGAAAAGAGCAAATAAAGTGGATTTCCCTGCGCCATTGCGTCCCACCAGGCCAATTTTTTCACCTGGATTGAGGGTCACCGTGGCTTTGTCTAGCAATAACTTAGCACCACGACGAAGAGACACATTGTTTAAGGTAATCATTTTTCAGCAGTCTTACCAGAAAAAGAAAAAAGCCCTTGTTAAAAAACAAGGGCTTTCTTGTTGGCGGAGCGGACGGGACTCGAACCCGCGACCCCCGGCGTGACAGGCCGGTATTC
>CAYVBV010000083.1:0-8482 GCA_964449745.1 uncultured Polynucleobacter sp.
TCGTTCACGTGATAAACAATTTTGGTGGATTGTGCGAATGTGTGACCTGAAAAGATCACAAAAGATAATGCAGTGATTAATTTGATTAAGTTTTTCATATTCCCTCCAATGAAGACACTCTAGGATAACTAATTAACTTCAGCGCATCAGTTCTCGTAAACCCTTGTAGGGACATTACAGTTACCCAATTGCCTTAATTGTCGAGTCTAAATTTCATTCAAGTCAGGAAGATTATTTGATTTTTCGGGCGACCAAACCCAACAATGCAGATGGCCCTGAATGCCCAACCCCCTCAGTTAAAACCGCTTGATATTCTTTCAAAACAAGAATGTCTTGCTCTGACAGCAAGTCTTGAATCAAGGAGCTTGTATACAAGTTTTCAACTTGACTGGGACCACCTGTTTTAAAGTTCAATTGCTCAGGCGTATATCCTTGCAAAATCAAAATACCGCCAGGCTTTAAGCAATTCATCATGTTAGCAAAGAGAATTTTGCGCATCTCGGGTGGAGCAAACTGGATGAATATGGCTACCACGGCATCATATTGATTGTTTTGCCAACTCCATGATTGACAATCTGAAACACTAAATTGAACATCAACATTCAATTGACTGGCTAGCTTTTTAGCTTTCTGAATGGCTACCTCAGAAAAATCAAACGCATGAACCTGATGATTTTGTTGAGCCAACCAGCAACTATTGCGCCCCTCTCCATCAGCCACACATAGAACTTTTGAGGTTTGCAACAAAAATTGTGGCGAAACCTCTCTTAGAAAGTCATTGGGTTGAACTCCAAATAAAAAATCATCTGAGCCAAACCGTTCATTCCAAAACTCTGCACCAGGGATATTCATGCTTGGATTTTAAGCTGGGTTTAAAACAATAGAACCAAGACCATCTTCAACCGTCACATGAACTGGAATAAAAGGGTGAAGACTAGATGAGACGGTGCAGAAATCTTGAAACTGAGATAAGACACGGTCCAAATGCTCCAAATTTTCTGCCGGAACTCCCAATTTCAAATGAACATGAATAGCCAATACACGCAATCGATTCTCTGCGTTTCTACCAATCTCTGCTTTTGCAAGAGTTTCAATTGGTTCCGGAGATTGTTTGAATTTTCGTAAAGCAAACAACAGGGAATCTGATAAACAATTAGCGACCGCAGCCACCAAGAGTTGAGCGGGAGAAGGTCCCAATGATTGCCCTAAAGGTGGTGGCTCATCTGCCATGAAGGGTGACAATTGATCATTGAAATGAATTGCAAATTGATAATTTTCAATTTGCTTTAAACGAACTGTTGCCTCTCCGCTCACTGATTTACTCCGAAAAAATTAAATATTAATGATTTAGCACAAGCGCCATGTTTAGAACTGTATCGATACCAACACTATTTACTTATATTAGATTTTCTCTAAAAAAAATAATGACGGATTAAGGCTAAATAAACATCTACAAAAACTGAGGAAGTTACCTGACTGTTCAAGTGTAATGATGAATTAAGAATATCATTTGACGTACATCAAAGCGATTAATTGCTTTGATGGTTTTAGTCGGATTTGATTTTGATCAAATAGATAAGCAAAGCAAATCAAAAGGATAATCTTGCTACATAAGCATATAAAGGAATACCTAGGATGATGTTGAATGGAAAAGTAATCCCCAGGGACATGCCCATATACAGAGCTGGGTTCACCTCAGGCAAAGCATGACGCAAAACAGCAGGTACCGCAATATAAGAAGCACTGGCAGCAAGAACCATCAAGAGAACGGTATCTCCTAGAGACAATCCGAATAACTTAGACAGAATCAAAGCCAGTGAGGCATGCACCAATGGCGCCCCGATGGCATAGAGCAAAGTAATGGGTGGCTTACCTTTGAGACCATCAAAGTTCTTGGCTGCTTGCAAACCCATGTCCAAAAGGAAGAAGGCCAACATGCCTTTGAACAAATCAATCGAGAATGGGGCCATGATTTTTTGACCCGCATCACCGCTGACCATGCCGACCACCATGGATCCCAATAACAGTAATTGCGCACCGTCGGTGAATGACTCATGCAAGATCTTGGACATGCCCACTGATTGCGCCGAGGGATTCGATGATGCTCTAGCTTTATTGGCCAAAAGAATCGCCAAAATAATGGCGGGTGATTCCATCAAGGCCATGGCTGCCGCCATGTGACCGCCAAATTCAATGCCAAAGTGATCGAGCGCTTGAGTGGCCGTAATAAAAGTAACCGCGCTCACTGAACCATAGGTCGCTGCAATCGCAGCAGAGTCATAACGATTCAGTTTGGTTTTTAAGAGGGCATAACCCATCAAAGGAATGATGACGGCTAAGAAAATGGCCAGACCTAAGGAAACAGCAATTTCAGGGGTAAAGCCCGAGTGATGCAGGGCAAATCCACCCTTAAGACCCAAAGCCATTAATAAATAGAGCGATAGAAATCGGGCAATCGGCTGAGGAATCTCAAGATTTGATTTAACAAGTCCAGCGAAAACTCCAAAGATGAAGAAGAGGATGGCTGGGTCTAAGAAATCAGTCATGACCACATGATAAATGTTGAGCCATTGACACTGAATTGCCCCTAAAGAATTTATGGGATATTTATTGGTACATTAATAATTCAAATATAAAAATAACGGAGACCTCATGAGTGAAAGTTGTGAGTTGTGTCATTCCCCCAATTTGGCTCATTTTTTAGAAAATGATGCCAAAAGTAAGCAATCACTAAACATGGTGTTTTGCAACAACTGTGGCTTGATTGCACAAAAAGAAATTCCTAGCGATGAAGAGTTAAAAATTTATTACTCACACAATTATCGTCAGGATTACAAAAGCACCTATTCGCCTAAACCTAAATATGTTCAGCGAGCCGGTCAGGCTGCTCTGGATCGAATTGAGTTTCTTGAAAAGCACCTGCCAGTCAAGCAACAAAGCTTGATTGACATCGGCGCCGGTGGTGGTGAATTTGTCTATATGGCAAAGCAACGCGGTTTTCAATCTCAAGGTATTGAACCCAATCTGGGTTACTCCAGCTTTTCAAAAGAGCAATATGGGGTTGAAGTTAAAACTGCCATGCTGGCAGATGTGGAAAATTCTTCAGCAGACGTTCTGACCTTATTTCATGTGTTTGAGCACATGGCCAAACCTCATGAAGTAATGAAGAAACTGTATCAAAGTCTCAGAGAAAATGGGTACCTGTTCATTGAAGTGCCCAACATCTTGCAAGCCGATGCCTCCCCTCACAATATCTATTTCAAAGCACATTTGTTTTATTACTCTAGACATACCCTGATCAGCATGGCCAGTCCATACTTTGAAGTTGTTGATGTTGAAGACCAAGGCAATTTGCGCATCCTATTTAGAAAGAGATCTAAGGCGCTAGAAAACCCTGCCCTACCCAACCAAGAGGCAGTTCAATTGACCCAACAGCGTTTAAAACAAAAAGGTTGGTTTGAGTATTTGATTTTGGCCGGTGGCATCTTCAAGCCTTTGCTTCGCATCGAAAGAATCGTGGCTGAAAAATTCATCGGCAAGAAAAAACCCAAAGAGCTCTTAGATACTCTCCTGGCAGATCAACAATCCAGTCAATTTTTTGTGCCAAAACGCCAAATCAAAAGAGCTGGTGGCTGGACCATGGCTGGCGGTTTAGGAGTGGTTTTCTATGAGGTACTCTGTTAAGGCAATGAATAGCCATGCGCTTGAATGATGCGTCTGGCTTTTTCATTTTGTAGAAAGTTATAAAACTGGACCACTTCCTGAGGCGCATGCTTGATCAAAACCATGCGCTGACGGATGGGTTGATGAAGATGGTGCGGAATTAATAAATAATCTACCTTACCAGCCAACTCTTTTGATTGCGCCAGAGAATAGGCAGTAAAACCAATGTCTGCTGCTCCAGAGCTCACATAAGTGGTCGCAGAAGAAATATTCTCCGCGTAGACAAATTTATTCTTGGCAATCTCTTTAAGTTGCATTTTGACTAAGAACTCAATTGCTGCCTTGCCATAAGGAGCCAACTCAGGCTTTGCTACAGCAACCCTATTGGCATCTTGGATGATTTTTTTCAAATTTGATTGGTTCAAACTCAAAGGAATTTTTCTGTTTGCGTGCACAATCAATGCCAAACGACCAATTGCGTAAACTTTGCCCTGATCCACCGCTAAACCCTGCTGACTTAAAATCAGTGGATAGCTCTCGTCAGCAGATACAAATAAATGAAAAGGGGCACCTTGCTGAATTTGACGGGTCAAATTACCCGATGAACCATAAATTATGCGCAGAGTCTGACCAGTGGATTGCTTGTACTCATGATAGATCTCATCCATGGCAGGCTTCATGTTGGCGGCCACAACTACTGACGGTGGATTCGCCCAAACATTGGTACTCAATGTAAAAAAGACGATTGAAAAAAAATATCGCAATTGCTTCATGAAAATAAATAATGTGAGTATCAGCGAATACTAATCATACAATGGGAACTGATACTCAATCTTTATCAAATTATTCAAGCCAAGCTATTCAATTGAATTTATTTCCAAAAATTAATTAGTCTTGAAGAATCGTTCATTCAATCAGCCTGCAATTTGGATTTCCATTGCTTTGCATATTGCTCTACTCTGGATCATTTCCGATCTTTTTCCAAATGGCTATCCACAGAAAAAAGCTTTCGAAGTTATTGAAATTAAAATGGCTCCTGAAAAAGAGAAGTCTAAAAAACAGGCCGTTAAAGAAATCCCCACTCAAACTGTAGCAACCACTCAGGCTGACAAAAAAGAGCCGGCTTACATGGATGCACCACCTGCCCCCAGTGCACAAGAATGGGCCATGGCTGGGAAATACACACTTAAAAATAGCAAGCGTTATCGACATACTTGGGGGCAGCAAGTTCGCAGTCAAATGGGTCGAGCAGTGGAAGGTCCTGATCAAGGCATGGTGCGCTTTCATATTGAAATTGCGGCCAATGGAAAACTTTCTAAATTAGAAACACTCTGGTCAACCTCTGAAGTCGCTGAGAAACTAGCCCGCAAAGCGATTGAAAATATGCCCCCTTTACCCCCCATACCGACAGGTAAACCTCTCATTTTCCAAAAGACGATTTCGTTTCAGCCCGTTGATAACGGTTGGCCACCGATCTACAAGTACGATTGCCTCCCAGACCCACCTAGCTTTAAAAATCCTTTTGCTTGGGATGGCCAATCATCACCAACCATTAAGCAGGAGAATCTGAAAGTGGCTCAATCAGAACCAATCGCTGACTGCCCCACCGACCTCATGGAAGATTCTATTGAGGCAGAAGCAGCCGATATGCAAAGACAATTTGAAGAGTGGAGTTCCAGTAAACTGAAAACTCAAAAACAATAACTCTTTGATAAGAAAGACTTTGATTTAGCGGTACGATTGATAGACCATAGGTTTTCCACTGGCTGTAATGAGTAGTACATCATAAGGATCTTTTCTGCCACGATACTCAGGACCATCCATTCCGGGTGAACCAATTGGCATGGCTGGGACAGTCAATCCTAAGGCTTTAGGCTTCTCAGCAATCAAGCGCCTGATTTCTCGAACGGGAACATGACCTTCAATCACATACCCCTGGATTAAAGCTGTATGACACGAACCATACTTCAAGGGCATGCCCAATTTTTGTCGCATTTCCTCGTTACCCGTTAAATGGCTAAGCACTCTGAAACCATTTTTTCCAACATAATTGGCCCAATCTTTACAACACCCACAAGTGGGACTCTTCCACATTGTGATCAGTGGCTTCTCGTTGTTTGAAAAACTCGCCATCGGAAAAAGCATCAAGCCCAAGGCAATGGCTCGCCTAGACTGATTCACCGAGTGATCTTGATTAAAAATATTATTCATAAGCACTTTCTATAAGCTTGTATAGGTAACTAATTTTTGATGGATTGATGTATTGATGAATGCATGATTGCCGCCCTTTCGGGCGGCCAATCTTTTAGTGCCCGTGACCCGATGGCTTATTGGGCATGCTTTGATGATGATTCATCATATTTTTCATGTCTTCCTGATTCATGGGCATATTTCCATGATTCATCGAATGCCCATGATTCGGTTCTGCTTGATACCCCAGCAATGAGGGATCCATCATTCCAGCAATCATGGCAATGTGACCAAAGATTAAAAAGATGGCCACACAGATTGCGTGAACTTTTAATTTGGCCATGCGATCCAATGCGCGATTGACCCAATTGAGCTCCTGTAAAGCAATCCAGATTAATGGCAATCCGGCCATTAAATAAGTGGCTACCGCAATCACATCAATGGCTGTACGCCATGCACCTGCCTGTGTAATGGGAATGACAGCTGTGGCCATCAAATAAGCAATCACACCCACAAAATAAATGCCTACAGAAATACCTGCAAACTTATTCAAAGCATGTACAGGGCCATCAAATTTTCTTGTGAATAAGATGTACAGTTCAGTGATGGCCAAAGTTTCGGCCAAGACAATAGGAATGGCCATAAAGATAATTAAATTCCATGGCTGATTGACAGCCAATAACTCCATGTAATGAGTCATGATCATGATGTTTCTCCAAAAAAAGATGAGTGACACGAGGTCACAAATAAATCAGTGATTTCCTAATCAATTAGGCTTTTGGAGGTTTGAAAATGAAATTTGTGAGGGTTTGCAGTGACAAAGATGAGTTCTTTGACACCAAAGAAATTTCAAAGGATGAGATCAGATCATGCTTGAATGTGGGAGTCAAGATGATCCCTAAGCAACATTGATGCCCGTTACCAAAACAAACTTCCTTGGTTTCTGAGCTCGATGAATGCTGAGATATTTCATCGCATAATTGAGCATTGTCTGATGCGCAGTGAGTCACTTGATGATCAGCATGCATTTCATGCACATCAAGGATAGGATGCAAGTCATGCTTCTTTTCAGAAGTATGAACAACCTGATGATTGTGAATATTAGTGTTTAAATCCATGGGCATTACCGCCGCATGAATCAAGCTGGCAAATAAGCTCAAACAGAGAAAAGAACAAATCTTTTTCATCCATTCATTCTATTCTTATTTAGAGATTTATGTTTTTAGTTTTAAGCTATCAATATAGAGTCAGAAAAATAACACTTATAAAAACTAGGTTTTATAAAAATCAATAATTTAAGTTAGGATTCACTGAATACTTATTGACTAAGAGCTTAAATCATGACTTTTGTGTTGCTGGGATTGTTGATTGTTGCTGTGATTGCGGCAGTTCATTACGCCGAGGTCATCGCCCATAAATTGGGAGAACCTTTTGGTACTTTGGTCCTGGCCATTAGCGTGACCATCATTGAGGTTGCCTTGATTGTTGCCATGATGCTCTCTGGGTCTGAGGGCTCAGCATACATTGCTCGAGATGCTGTTTTTGCAGCCATCATGATTGTGATGAACGGTGTGGTTGGCTTATGTATTTTTATGGGTGGGTTAAATCATCGCGAGCTTGGATTTAGGATTGAAGGCCCCAATTCAGCAATTGCGGTTTTGGCAGCTCTGGCAACCTTCACTTTGGTATTACCAGTCTTTGCCATCAGCTCTCCCGGTCCAACCTTTACACAAAGCCAACTCACATTTGCCGGAATATCTTCTTTGGCCTTATATGTTGCCTTTTTGTTTTTTCAAACAATTTCACACCGTGATTATTTTCTGCCGAAAGATTTAGAGCTAAAAGCCAATGAACAGGCGCATGCAGAACCTCCCGGGAAAATAAAGACTCTGCTTAGCGCCACTTTATTGTTCATTGCTTTAATTTGCGTTGTGGGATTGGCAAAAGCTCTCAGCCCCTCAATTGAATCAGCCGTGAATGCGATAGGCGCTCCCAAAACAATTGTAGGTATCGCTATTGCCGCCTTAGTACTCTTACCAGAGAGTGTTGCCGCAGTAAGAGCAGCTCGCGCCAATCGACTTCAAACCAGCCTTAATCTGGCATTAGGATCAGCTCTCGCCAGCATTGGTTTAACAATTCCAACCGTGGCAGTTATTTCAATTTATTTCGACTTACCTTTGAGTCTTGGAATTGATCCTGTGAGCATGGTTCTATTGTTACTCACTTTATTCGTTGGATTAATCACCCTAGCACTGGGTAAAACCACCATACTTCAGGGTATTGTGCATTTGATTATTTTTGCAACTTATCTATTTATGTCATTTAATCCGTAAATTACTGATTGATTGCTGTCATCGGATTTGGATAATATGAGTGGCCTGCCCAGCACGATTCGAACGTGCGACCTACGCCTTAGAAGGGCGGTGCTCTATCCAGCTGAGCTATGGGCAGTCTTTGAATTCAAGCTCAGATTATAGCGGAGGTTCAGCAAAACCCTGGGGGGATAAATAGCTCATAAAATGAGTGGAAGACTATCCTTTCTGAAGGTTTGTATTCAAATGATTACGATTTATCACAACACCAAATGTAAGACCTCGCGCGACGTGCTGGACTTAATTGTTCAATCAGG
>CAYVBV010000084.1:0-8474 GCA_964449745.1 uncultured Polynucleobacter sp.
TTGGCGATGCGTGATGATGGTTATGAAACCATCATGGTCAACTGCAACCCAGAAACTGTTTCTACTGACTATGACACTTCTGATCGTTTGTACTTTGAGCCTTTGACGCTTGAAGACGTATTAGAAATTGTGGCCATTGAAAAACCCAAGGGTGTGATTGTTCAGTATGGCGGACAAACACCTTTGAAGCTGGCTTTAGATTTGGAAGCGAACGGCGTACCAATTATTGGTACCAGCCCAGACATGATCGATGCGGCTGAAGACCGTGAGCGTTTCCAAAAATTATTGCAAGACCTCGGCTTGCGCCAGCCACCCAATAGAACCGCCAGAACTGAAGTGGAAGCCATTAAGTTGGCTGATGAGATTGGTTACCCATTGGTGGTGCGTCCTTCTTATGTTTTGGGTGGTCGTGCCATGGAAATCGTGCATGACACGCGCGACTTAGAGCGTTACATGCGTGAAGCGGTGAAAGTTTCCAATGACTCTCCAGTATTGCTTGATCGTTTCTTAAATGATGCGATTGAGTGTGACGTGGATTGTATTTCTGATGGCCAGCGAGTATTCATCGGTGGTGTGATGGAGCACATTGAGCAAGCAGGTGTTCACTCAGGTGACTCAGCCTGTTCATTGCCACCGTATTCACTGTCAAAAGAAACTGTGGATGAAATGCGTCGTCAAACTGCGGCGATGGCCAAGGGCTTGAATGTGGTCGGTTTAATGAACGTGCAGTTTGCGATTCAGCAAGTCGATGGTAAAGATATTGTGTATGTCCTAGAAGTGAACCCACGTGCGTCAAGAACGGTGCCTTATGTATCTAAGGCAACGGGTTTGCAGTTGGCCAAAATTGCAGCGCGTTGTATGGCGGGTCAAACTTTGGATCAGCAGGGTATCGGACAGGAAGTCATTCCTCCTTACTACTCTGTGAAAGAGGCGGTATTCCCATTCAATAAATTCCCTGGCGTCGATCCAATTCTTGGACCAGAAATGCGTTCAACCGGTGAAGTTATGGGTGTGGGCAAAACTTTTGGTGAAGCTTTATTCAAGTCTCAATTGGCAGCCAGCACCACTTTGCCAAAATCAGGCACTGTCCTTTTGACAGTCAAAGACAGTGACAAGGCCAAGGCGGTTGAAGTGGCTCAAATGCTTCATGACATGGGTTATTCCATTGTGGCTACGCTTGGAACTGCGGCAGCCATTGAGGCTGCGGGTGTGCCTGTGAAGCGAGTCAATAAAGTCAAAGATGGTCGCCCGCACATTGTGGATATGATCAAAAATGGCGACATTGAATTGGTCTTCACCACCGTTGATGAAACCAGAACTGCGATTGCTGATTCAAGGTCAATTCGAACCACAGCCCAGGCCAACCGTGTGACTTACTACACCACGATCAGTGGCGCTAAGGCAGCGGTTGCTGGTATCAAAGCGATTGACCAATTAGAGGTCTATGACTTACAGGGCTTGCATGCCTCTTTATAAAAGAGGCATCAAGGCTTAAGGCAAAAACAAAAAAGAATATTTAAAAAGAATATAAAATATAACAATGACTGGTGGATTCCCACCAGTCATTTGTTCTTCATTTAACTGGATTTTGGAAGTCAATTTATGAGTACGATCCCTATTACAAAAAACGGCGCAGAGTTGTTGAAAAAAGAATTGCACAATTTAAAGCACGTTGAGAGACCTGCGGTGATTAATTCAATTTCCGAGGCTCGTGCCCAGGGTGATCTATCTGAAAACGCAGAATACGATGCGGCCAAAGAAAAGCAGGCCTTTATCGAAGGTCGTATTCAAGAGTTGGAAGGTAAGTTGGCGGCTGCTCAAATCATTGATCCATCTACTTTAGATGTGGAAGGGCGCATTGTGTTTGGCGCCACGGTTGAATTAGAGGATTTAGAAGACGGCAAAAAAGCGACCTACCAAATTGTTGGTGACGATGAGGCAGATTTAGAGCATGGCAAGATTTCTATCAGCTCTCCGATTGCGCGTGCTTTGATTGGTAAAGAAGAGGGTGATGTGGCAACATTCTCATCTCCGGGTGGCAGTCGTGAAGTTGAAATCTTGAACGTTCAGTATATTTAAACGCCCCCTTTAAAACATGCACATCACTGCTCAACGCGTCTTTGTTTTTATTTTGACTCTTTGGGTGGGTAGCATCATCACCGTGGGCTACTTGGTGGCCCCCACATTGTTTACCACTCTTTCCGATCGACAAGTGGCAGGTATGGTGGCTGGAAGTCTATTTAGACTTGAGGGCACCATCAGCATGGTGCTGAGTGTTGCTTTGATTGTGTTTGCCAATTTATTAGTCAAGCGCGGTTTAGACCGTTATAAAAATATTCGCTGGTATTTATTGGCCATGTTGTTATGCGCAGCAGTCACAGCCTTTATTTTGCAACCCATGATGAACTCTTTGCGAGAGGAAGCTCTCAGTCATGGTTTCCCCGTCATGTTGTCGCCACTTGCTGCTCAATTTGGGCAACTTCATGGCATATCAAGTGCACTTTATTTGGTGCAGTCTCTGATTGGTTTGGTGCTTTTGTGGCGTTTAACCAAGCCAGTGAGTTAATTTCTCCAATCAAATATTATTTGATCTGGCTCAGTATTTTTACGAGCATTCCGACCTAAACTGATTAAGTGATTCAATTCAATAAAGGAATGCCATGTTTCCAGAATACAGAGAACTAATGACCAAGTTAAAGACGAGTGATCGTCATTTTGTGCATCTATTTGATCAGCACAATGAACTGGATCAAAAAATTAAAAATATGGAGGCGGGTCAGCCACCATCGACCCATGAACAAATTGAAGTGTTAAAAAAAGAAAAGCTCTTGCTTAAAGACCAATTGCAGGCTTACTTGAAAAAAGTCAGTAGCTGAAAAGAAGGTTTAAGTTCTTGGTTCTAATGGTTAAGTCTTAAAACTTAAACCGAAACTTGAATTAACCCAGCTGTTTCTTTTTCACACTGGTTTGACGTGGCTTGGCGCGCTTGACTTGGCCGCCAGCTGCAACACGTTGGTTGCCCAGCACCGTGGTGGCCACAGGTTTGGGACGGCGTTGTGGGTTGCGCGTGAATTTCTTGACCATCACGACCTTAGGACCACCTTTTTTGTCGCGACGTTTGTCTTCGACTTGTTTTTCAACTTTAGGGCGGAATAAGACCAATAATTTGCCAATATGCTGAATGGGTGCTGCGCCCAACTCTTCACACAACTGGTTATATATATCGACTCTGGCTTCGCGGTCGTCGCCAAACACACGCACTTTAATTAAGCCATGAGACTTAAGACCATTATTGACTTCTTTGATCACAGCTGGCGTTAAGCCATCTGCACCAATCAATACAATTGGTTTGAGTGCATGAGCATCTGAGCGGAGTGCTGAACGTTCAGCGGAGGATAATTCTAATTTGGGCATAAGTATTTCTCTGGAAGGCCTCTATGATAAGGCATTAATTTGCCAGTCTTAGGCCATATTGGCCAAAAAGAGCGGAAAATAGCGAATCCATAAAAAAATGAGTCAAAAACTCATCTCAGTAGAAAGCACGCAGTTGTGGCAAAGAATAAATTTAATAAAGATTGGTTGAATGATCATCTAAACGACCCTTACGTCAAAATGGCGCAAAGGGAGGGGTATCGTGCGCGTGCCGCCTATAAGCTAAAAGAAATCGATGAGCAAGATCGCTTGATTGGCCCAGGCATGGTAGTGGTTGATTTGGGCAGTACACCTGGCAGTTGGTCTCAGTACGTGCGTAATCGCTTGGTTGAGTTTGGTAAAAAGCATCCAGAAACTCCGGAAGGTAAGCCTTACGGAAAAATTGTGGCGATTGATATTTTGCCCATGGAAGAAATTGCTGATGTGACCTATTTGCAAGGTGACTTCAGAGAAGAGCCTGTATTGCGAGAGTTTGAGGCCTTATTGCCGGGTAGTCCGGAAGACGGACCTCGAGTGGATTTGGTCTTGTCCGATATGGCGCCTAATTTGTCCGGAGTTGCTACGGCTGATGCCGCTCGCATGGGACATTTGGCAGATTTGGCCTTGGAGTTTGCCCAAGCGCACCTAAAGCCCAATGGGGCATTATTGATCAAGTGTTTTCATGGCAGTGGCTATAGTCAGATTGTGGAATCTTTCAAGAAAGTCTTCAAAACCGTCACCCCCAGAAAACCGAAAGCATCGCGCGATAAGTCGGCCGAAACTTTTCTTTTAGGTAAATATCTTAAGTAAGCATCTTTAGCAAGAATGCCCAAAGACTGGAAAACCTTAAAAAAAGAGTTTTTTGCCCTAAAACCATAGGGAATCTATGGGATTTATCCCTCTTTTTTAATTCAGCACTTGAAAAGCTGAGGGAGTAGAATCATATGGTGTACAGATATATCTGCCTGAAGGAGGCTTTGTGAACAATAATTGGATGCAGAAAGTTGGCGTGTGGCTCATCGTGGGCCTCGTGCTTTTCACTGTTTTCAAGCAATTTGATAAGCCACGCGCGCAAGAGAACATCACTTATTCCCAATTCATGGAAGATGCCAAAAATGGCAAGGTGAAGCGTGTGGATGTTCAAGGCCGCAATATTCAAGTGACTCCCATGGATGGTCAAAAGTATTCTGTGGTGAGCCCAGGCGATATTTGGATGGTGGGTGACTTGATGAAGTTTGGTGTTCAAGTGACTGGTAAGCCTGAGGAAGAGCAAAGTCTTTTGGTTTCAGCGCTTTACTACTTGGGACCCACATTACTCATCATCGGTTTCTGGTTCTTGATGATGCGTCAAATGCAAGGTGGTGGCAAAGGAGGGGCTTTCTCCTTTGGCAAATCACGTGCGCGTTTGATTGATGAAAATACAAATTCAATCACTTTTGCTGATGTGGCTGGTTGCGATGAAGCCAAAGAAGAAGTGTTTGAGTTGGTGGACTTCCTAAAAGATCCAAGCAAATTCCAAAAACTCGGTGGACATATCCCTAGGGGTGTTTTGTTGGTGGGTCCTCCAGGAACAGGTAAAACATTATTGGCCAAAGCCATTGCGGGTGAAGCTAAAGTGCCATTCTTCTCAATTTCAGGTTCAGACTTCGTTGAGATGTTTGTGGGTGTGGGTGCTGCGCGTGTGCGTGACATGTTTGAAAATGCTAAAAAACAAGCACCTTGCATTATCTTCATTGACGAGATTGATGCGGTTGGCCGTCATCGTGGTGCTGGCATGGGCGGCGGTAATGATGAGCGTGAGCAAACGCTCAACCAAATGTTGGTGGAGATGGATGGTTTTGAGCCCAACAGTGGTGTGATCGTGATTGCGGCAACCAACCGTTCCGATGTGTTGGATAAAGCCTTGCTTCGCCCTGGTCGTTTTGATCGTCAAGTTCATGTGGGCTTGCCTGACATTCGCGGTCGTGAACAAATTCTTAGAGTTCATATGCGCAAGGTGCCTATTAGCTCCGATGTGGATGCTGCGGTATTGGCGCGTGGAACACCTGGTTTCTCAGGAGCCGATTTGGCCAACTTGGTGAACGAATCAGCCTTGTTTGCTGCGCGCCGTAATAAGCGCACGGTCGACATGCAAGACTTTGAAGACGCCAAAGACAAAATCTACATGGGCCCTGAGCGTAAGTCTGCTGTGATGCGTGAAGAAGAGCGTCGCAACACGGCCTATCACGAATCAGGTCATGCGGTGGTGGCCAAGATGTTGCCAAAAGCCGATCCTGTGCACAAAGTCAGCATCATGCCGCGCGGTTGGGCTTTGGGTGTGACTTGGCAATTGCCTGAACATGATCGTGTGAACATGTACAAAGACAAAATGTTGGAAGAGATTTCCATTTTGTTTGGTGGTCGTTTGGCTGAAGAAATTTTCTTGAATTCCAGCAGCACAGGCGCATCGAATGACTTTGAGCGTGCCACCAAAATGGCGCGTGACATGGTCACCCGTTATGGCATGAGTGAAGTCTTGGGCACCATGGTTTATGTGGATCCTGATCAGCAGAGTATGTTTGGTCCAGTCAGTGCCAAATCAGTTTCTGAAGCGACTCAGCAAAAAGTGGATATTGAGATTCGTGCGATTCTTGATCGACAGTATGCGGTTGCTAAAAAGATTCTTGAAGAGAACCGTGACAAAGTAGAAGTCATGGTCAAGGCTCTGCTTGAATGGGAGACCATCGATGCAGATCAAGTGAATGACATCATGGCGGGTAAGACACCTCGTCCTCCTAAGTATCCACCGAGCACTCCGCAAAGTGGTGGTGGCACAGGCGGAACTCCTGTGGTGGCCGAAGGGGGCGCCCCAGCGGCGGCCTGATGAGTCAGCAAAATTTAACGCCCGTGGCATGGCGCTGCGGGCGTTTTCTTTTTGATTGGAGCCAAAGAAAAGCTCCAGTGGTAATGGGCATCCTGAATGTCACACCAGATTCTTTTTCTGATGGTGGTCAATACGCCAGTCGCGATGCAGCTTTACGACACGCTGATGAGATGATCAGCCAAGGCGTAGAAATGATTGACGTGGGTGGTGAGTCCAGTCGACCTGGATCAGAACCTTTATCACTGCAAGAAGAGATGGATCGCATCATGCCCGTTCTAGAGGCACTCAAAGGTGCGCCGGTGGCCCTCTCAGTGGATACCTATAAAGCAAAAGTCATGACGGCCGCCATCAATCTAGGCGTTGATTGTATTAATGATATTTGGGCCTTCAGGCAGCCTCATGCAATTGAGGCGATTGCCAAGAGTTCTTGTGGTGTGATGCTCATGCACATGCAAAAAGATCCCCTCACCATGCAGTTTGATCCTCAGTACCAAGATGTGGTCGCAGAAGTGAATGGATTTTTGATGGAGCGTTGTGTAGCACTTGAAGATGAAGGCATTGCCCGAGAGCGTTTAGCGATTGATCCAGGTTTTGGCTTTGGTAAAACGGTGGAACACAACATGACCATGTTGGCTCACTTCCAAGAGTTCACAAGGCATGGCTTGCCGGTTGTGGCAGGTCTTTCCAGGAAATCCAGTTTAGGTGCCATCACTGGAAAAGACATTGCTCATCGTCAAACCGCCAGTGTGGCGGCGGCTCTTATGGCATTGGAGAGAGGGGCTCAAGTTTTGCGAGTCCATGATGTGGACCCCACCATGGATGCTGTCAAAATTTGGGTCGCCACCCAAGAATGCTTATAAAATGCATATATGACACGTCAATATTTTGGAACAGATGGTATTCGAGGAGAGGTCGGGAAGTTTCCGATTGTTCCTGAGTTTGTGATGCGCTTGGGTTACGCCGCAGGTCAGGTGTTGGCTAAATCCAGTGGTCATGCCAGACCCACAGTATTGATCGGCAAAGACACCCGAGTGTCTGGCTATTTACTCGAGGCTGCTTTGGAGGCCGGATTTTCTGCGGCAGGAGTAGATGTGATGTTGTGTGGCCCGATGCCCACTCCAGCCATTGCTTATTTAACCCGTGCCCTTCGCTTGTCAGCGGGCGTGGTGATTTCAGCTTCACACAATCCTTATCACGACAACGGCATCAAATTTTTCTCAGCCCATGGTGACAAACTTGATGATGCTGTGGAATTGCAAATTGAAGCTGCTTTGAATGAACCCATGACTTGCGTTGATTCGGCTCATTTGGGTAAAGCCAAACGTTTAGACGATGCAGCAGGTCGATACATTGAGTTTTGTAAAAGTACCTTTCCAAACCATTTGAACTTGCATGGTCTTAAATTGGTGGTCGATTGTGCTCATGGAGCGGCTTATCACATTGCGCCTCATGTGTTTCATGAGTTGGGGGCTGAAGTGATTTCGATTGGCATTCATCCCAATGGAAGAAACATCAATGATGGTGTGGGCGCGACCGCACCCAAAGCATTGATTGAAAAAGTCAAAGAAGAAAAAGCAGATTTGGGCATTGCTTTGGATGGCGATGCAGACCGCCTTCAATTGGTCGATGCTCAGGGCAGATTATTCAATGGCGATGAACTTCTTTATTTGATTGCCAAAGCCAGAAAAGATGCCGGAGAAAAAGTCGAGGGCGTGGTTGGTACCTTGATGACCAATATGGCTGTTGAAAAAGCGATTCAAGCAGAAGGTATTTTGTTTGAGCGTGCCAAAGTTGGCGATCGCTATGTACTAGAAAAACTTAAAGAAAATAATTGGCAGTTGGGTGGTGAGGGTTCGGGTCATCTGATTTGTTTAGATAAGCACACCACGGGCGACGGCATTGTGGCTGCTTTACAAGTTTTATCTGCCATGAGGCAGCAACAAAAAAGCTTGGCCCAATTATTAGAAAAAATTACTTTATTCCCGCAAACTTTGATCAATGTGAAATATCAAGCGGGTTATGACTGGAAGAGTGATAGCAAGATTCAAACGGCGATCACGCAAGCTGAGAATCATCTCAATGGCAGTGGTCGGGTCTTGATTCGTCCATCTGGGACTGAGCCTTTGCTCAGGGTGATGGTTGAGGCTCAAGATGCGCATCAGGCAGAAGAGCAGGCCCAAAAAATCGCTCAGACCATTCC
>CAYVBV010000085.1:0-7998 GCA_964449745.1 uncultured Polynucleobacter sp.
GACAAGATATTGCCCTTGAACAAAGGCCAGAAATACTGGTGTTGGTAATAGGCACGGTAGTACTGTAAATCTGCAACCGGCGTGCCCCATTCAAAGTTTACTTGTTGGTAGGTGCCACGAGATGGTATCAAAGCACTGTCACGACCATCTCTAGACCAACCAATGGTGAAAGGTACGTTCATATTGCTCTTGCCATAAGCGTCAACATATTGTCTGTAACTCGTTGGTGTATTGACCGATGTTTCCATATCCAACTGCTCAATACCCAAACCAAAGAACACGCGATCCACTTCAGAATACGGAACACCTAACTTAAAGCTACCGCCTGTAGAAACAATTTTGTACTCAGTGTCTCCGGTGTAGTACAAAGGTCTGGAAGTTCTGGTGTAGAGCTCTGTGAAGCGGCTGATGCCATCTTCCGTGAAATATGGGTCATAGTTGGAAATTGCCAAAGTACGATTGGTCTTACCGGTATTCACATTTAAACCAATGCTGGTTCCAGTACCAAAGGCATTTTCTTGAGAAATACCCGCTGTCAAAATCAATTTATCCGTGGATGAAAAACCAGCACCCAAGCTCAAAGAACCCGTTGGCTTTTCTGCCACCTTAATACCCACATCAACTTGATCGGATGTTCCAGGAATATCCTCAGTATTCACTTCAACATCTGTGAAGTAACCCAAACGATTGATACGATCTTTGGATAACTTTAATTTTTCACTGTCAAACCATGAACTTTCAAGTTGACGCATTTCTCTGCGAATCACTTCATCTCTGGTCTTATTGTTCCCTGAGATATTAATTTTGCGAACATAGGTTCGTTTACCTGGATCCACAATTAAGTTGAGATCAACCAACTGCTTGTCTCTTTGCAAATTGGGCTGAGGATTAATGGCTGCAAAGGCATAACCATAGGCACCCAATTTATCAGCAATCGCTTTGGTACTTTCAGTTAATTTGGCCGATGAAAACACATCCCCTACTTTCAAATTCACAAGCTTGGCGAGTTCTTCATCTTTACCCAACAGTTCACCAGCCAATTTCACTGAGGCCACTTTATATTGCTGACCCTCACGTATATTGATATTGAGGTAAATGCCCTTCTTGTCAGGTGTGATTGAAACTTGAGTAGACTCAATCACAAACTCCAAATAGCCCTGATTAAGATAGAAAGAACGAATTGATTCTAAATCGGCAGTTAATTTTTGCTTAGAGTACAAATCATTTTTCGTGTACCAAGACAACCAATTCGGAGTCGACAACTGCATCTCTTCACGCAATTGCTTTTCTTTGAAGGCCTGGTTACCCACAATATTGATTTGCAAAATCTTTGAAACCTGACCTTCGTCAACGTTGAACACAATTGCTACGCGATTGCGCTCTACGGGGGTCACAGTGGTGATGACTTCAGCGGCGTAGTAACCTCTTGAGATGTACTGACGCTTGAGTTCTTGTTCCGCTTTATCAATGAGTGCCTTGTCATAGTAGCGAGCTTCTGCCACACCGACTGCTTTTAATGACTTTTTAAGGGCTTCCTTGTCAAATTCTTTGATGCCGGTGAACTCCAATTGAGACACCGCCGGTCTTTCTTCAACCCGAACCACCAATACTTGGCCGTCTGATTCAACCTTCACATCTTTAAAAAAGCCTGTGTTGTACAAAGCACGAATGGCATCGGCACCTTTATCGTCTGTAAAGGTCTCGCCCACTCTGACAGGTAGGTAGCTAAAAACAGTACCTGGCTCAACACGTTGCAAGCCTTCCACGCGAATGTCTTTCACCACAAATGGATCAGCAGCCCACAAAGGATTGGATAAAAGAGTTACCGCAATGGCGGCCAAAGGAGTTTTAATAAATTTATTAGGTGATTTCAACGTAAAAACAATCTAGAAATATCGTTAAACAAAGCCAATAATGTTAAGAATAATAAGCTACCCACACCAATTCTTTGTAATACATTTTGCCAGCTCTCTGGAATCCTTCTTCCAGTGAGTAATTCCCATGCATCATACAGTAGCTGACCCCCATCAAGCATGGGTAGAGGAATCAAATTCAGAATACCCAAGCTAATACTGATCATGGCCAAGAACCCTAGGTATGACTGCCAACTGACTTGAGCAGATTTACCAGCCATGTCAGCAATGCTCAATGGGCCTCCAATTTGCTTCACAGATGATTCTCCAGTGAATATACCCAGTAGCATACGAACGGAAATCACACTAATATCCCAAACACGCTCTGCTGCGATTTGAATTGAGTCAAAAAGACCCATTTTTAATTCAAAAATACCAATAGGCTCGGACAAATCCGGACGAATTCCGAGCTGTGCCAGTGGATCAGTGTCTGGCGTAAGCCTTGGTAAAATTTCCTCTTTAAAAACAATCTCTTGCGTATTCCCTTGACTTGTTTTTACTTGTAATACAAAGCCTTGAGGCTCAGTCACAGCATCCAATAGGCGCCATCTCAGCTGATTCCAGCTCACAATCGGACGAAACTTTTCCTCATCAGAAGATTTCCAGCCGATGACCGTATCACCGCCGTAGACCCCTGCCTTAAAGGCTACACTTGATTCAGCGGGCTCAAGCAGTTTTGAAGGAACTTGTGGCACGCCTGAGGAAAATAAAATGGTCAAAAATGCCACGGCCAACAAAAAATTAGCCAATGGACCGGCTGCCACAATGAAAGAACGTTGCCAAAGCTTCTTGCTTTGGAATGACTCCTCGTCCATTTTGACGTAGCCACCCAAAGGAAGGCTGCTTAAAGCCCATTCAGTCGATGAGGCATCTTTTTGGTAAGACCAAATGCTTTTGCCAAAACCTATCGAAAATTTCAGCACCCTCACACCGCACAAACGGGCTGCACTGTAATGGCCGTATTCATGAAAACTAACCAATAGTCCGATTGCCACTAGAAAGGCCAACAAGCTCCAGATTGCGTTCATACTCTCAAATCCTTTATCACTTCTATCGCGCTTGATCTGGCCTTTGCGTCAGCTTCTAGAACACATTCCAAAGATTCATCCAATAGAGCATCTGTTGCTGTTTCTCTTGTGCATGCAGTCAACACTTTCTCAACCACTGAAGAGATTTGAGAATACTGAATCTGATTTTTTAAAAATGCATCGACTGCTATTTCATTGGCGGCATTCAAAACAGTGGGCGCTATACCGCCAGTTTGAAGTGCGGCATAAGCCAAGTTTAAGCACGGAAATCTCAAGTGATCGACTGCTTCAAAATGAAGCTGATCAAGTGCCAGAAAATCCAATTCTGCGACTCCACCACTGATCCTCGATGGCCATCCAAGACCATAGGCAATGGGTGTTTTCATGTCTGGTTGCCCCAATTGAGCAATCACTGAACCGTCTAAATAGCGCACCATCGAATGAATCACACTTTGCGGGTGAATCAATACTTTAATTTGCTCTGCAGGCAAGCCAAATAAATAGTGGGCCTCAATCACTTCAAGCCCTTTATTCATCATCGTGGCTGAATCCACAGAAATCTTTCTACCCATGACCCAGTTAGGATGGGCACATGCTTGATCAGGGGTGATCAGATCAAACTCATGGATCGGTTTATTTCTGAAAGGGCCACCCGATGCTGTTAACAGAATTTCTTTCACACCCTTTTTCGCATATTGGCCTCGATATAGGGCATTCGAGGCATTGGCATCTGGTAAACATTGGTATATGGCATTGTGCTCACTATCGATGGGCAGTAACTCAGCCCCGCTTCTGGAAACCGTGTTCATAAACAAAGGGCCAGCCATGACCAAAGCCTCTTTATTGGCTAAAAGAATTCTTTTGCCATGATGAGCAGCCTCAATGGTTGGAACCAAACCAGCTGCCCCAACAATGGCAGCCATCACCGTGTCTACAGAGGACAAAGTTGCCGCAGTCACCAAAGCATCTGGGCCAAATGCAAGCTCTGTTTTGCAGTGTGCCTCGCTCAGCAGGGCCTTTAACTCTCTCATGCTTTGCTCATCGCCTATGACGGCATAAGCCGGGGCAAACTCAATGCATTGTTGAGCCAGCAATTGAATATTGGAGTGAGCCGTGAGAGCTTCTATCTTAAATAGCTCAGGATGTTGCCTCACCACCTCAAGCGTGCTGACTCCAATCGAACCAGTTGAACCAAGAACGCAAATATGTCTCATGATTTATGACACCATTAAGACAATGAGTCCCGCCAAAGGCAAGACGGGCAATAAAGCATCGATGCGATCCAATATGCCACCATGGCCTGGTAACAAGGCGCTGCTATCTTTCACACCCGCAACTCTCTTTAATTGAGACTCGAATAAGTCACCTTGGATACTCATGGCGACACAGATAGTCACAACCAGGAACATGAGCAACCAACCCCAGGATTGTTCGAGCATAGAAAAAAAGTTCTGACCAGTGTTAGTGGAATCAGCAAGAACAGTTGCGCCTAGGATAGCGACTGCCAAGACAAGCACCCACCCACCAATGGCTCCCTCAATTGATTTTCCAGGGCTTAAGCGAAGGGCCAATTTGTGTTTGCCAAAAGCCTTACCCGCAAAATAAGCACCAATATCAGCGGCCCATACCAATATCAGCACTGATAAAAATAGACTCATGCTTACTGCACGAAGATGCATTAATGCAAACCAACACGCAGGCAATATAAACAGGCCAGCTATGGCCAAGGGCCAGCGCCATCTCAAAATATCCAAGTCTAGAGACTGCTTCATGATGACCGGCACAATAAGTAACCAAAATGCCACGGTAATCCACAGCAATAATTGCACCAACAGTACGTCGGCATACATCAACCAAGCCACTAAATTGAGTAGGCACAATCCTGCATAGGAAATAGCTCTCTTATGGTTATCAGGAAACAGCAAGCGCCACCATTCCCAAGAAGCCAGAGTGATGACCAAAGCAAGCAAAGCCCCCAAATAAATCATCGGAGCAAACCACAAGACAGGAAGAAAAACACCCAGTAATGCAAGAGCTGTAATGACTCGGGTTTTAAGCATTTTTTATTTATCTTTCTCAGATTCAGTCACTTGCGCACTGGTTCTTCCAAAACGTCGTTCTCGTTGACGATACCAGTCAAATGATGCTTGCAATGCAGTCAGATCAAAATCAGGCCATAGCAAGTCTGTGAAATACAGTTCTGTGTAGGCCAGTTGCCACAACAAGAAATTACTGATGCGTTGCTCGCCACCTGTTCGAATAAATAAATCAGGTTCTGGCGCAAAAGACATTGATAGATGGGGTGTTAATAACTCTTCAGAGATCTCTTCGGGAGATAAATGCGGATTGGCTTTCAAGCAAGCTGAAAAAGCTTGCAACATATCCCAGCGACCACCATAGTTGGCAGCAATGGTCAAATTTAAACCTGTATTTTTGGCCGTTAAAGCTTCAGCCTGAGCTACACGCTCTTGAATCAATGGGTCAAAGCGAGACATATCGCCAATGAGTCGAAGCCGAACATTATTGCGGTCTAGACGACTGACTTCTTTCTCCAAGGCCGTTAAAAAGAGCTTCATCAAGAAACCCACTTCTTCAGCAGGTCGGCGCCAATTTTCAGAGCTGAACGCAAATAAAGTCAGGTACTCAACCCCAACGTCCCCGCACTCCTTGACGATTTTGCGAACAGTATCTAAACCTTGAGAATGCCCAGCTACTCTGGGTAAAAAACGCTTCGTTGCCCATCGTCCATTGCCATCCATGATGATGGCAATGTGACGAGGAATCTGCGCCACCTCAGGTACATCTTGAGTGGAGCTGGTGTGTGCAGAAATATTTTTCTTGACCATAAGTGAGCGATTCAAGCAATCGCTTAAACAGTCATGATCTCTTTTTCTTTTTCAGAAATAATTTTGTCAATTTCAGCCACAAAACGATCAGTCATTTTTTGCACATCATCTTGTGAGCGACGCTCATCGTCCTCTGAAATTTCTTTGTCTTTGGCCAACTTCTTCAAAGACTCATTGGCATCACGGCGCAAGTTGCGTACTGCAATCTTGGTATCTTCACCCTCACCCTTGACCACCTTGGTCAATTCTTTACGACGTTCTTCAGTGAGCGCAGGCATGGGCACACGAATAATGTTGCCTTGAGTGGCTGGATTTAAACCTAAATCTGATTCACGAATGGCTTTTTCAACAGCTGCCATCATGCTCTTTTCCCAGGGTTGAACGGTCAAGGTTCTAGCGTCAGCCAAACCCAAATTAGCAACCTGTGCCAAAGGAGTTGGGTTGCCATAGTAATCCACATTGATTTGCTCAAGGATGCCAGGGTGAGCACGTCCCGTTCTGATTTTTTGTAAGTTGGACTTTAATGACTCAATGGACTTGGTCATTTTTTGTTCAGTATTTTTTTTGATTTCGTTTGCAGACATGATATTTCCTTTTAAACGTGGACCAAAGTACCTTCAGCCTCACCCATCACCACGCGCTTCAGTGCGCCAGCTTTGAGGATAGAGAAAACTTTGATGGGCAATTTACGATCACGGCATAAAGCAAAGGCTGTTGCATCCATGACCTGAAGATTCTTAATAATCGCCTCATCAAATGTAATGGTGTCGTAGCGAGTTGCAGTTGGGTCTTTTTTCGGATCACTGGTGTAAATACCGTCAACCTTCGTGGCTTTTAAAACCACTTCAACTCCCATTTCGGCACCGCGTAGCGCGGCAGCAGTGTCTGTTGTAAAAAATGGGTTTCCAGTACCTGCGGCAAAAATAACCACTTTGCCCTCTTCCATATGACGAATGGCCTTCGGGCGAATGTAAGGCTCAACCACTTGATCCATTCTTAAAGCCGATTGAACTCGTGCTTCAACCCCCTTTTGACGCAAGGCATCTTGCAATGCCAAAGAATTCATCATGGTGGCCAACATCCCCATATAGTCGGCTGTTGCTCTATCCATACCAGCTGCACCACCAGCAACACCTCTAAAGATATTGCCCCCACCAATCACAATAGCCAACTGAACTCGACTTTGAACAACCTCAGCGATATCAGTCACCATTGCGTCAATGGTAGCTGGGTTAATGCCATAAGAATCATCGCCCATTAAGGCTTCACCAGACAACTTCAGTAGAACTTTTTTATATGCAGGCATGGCAGTCTCTCTCTAATGGGCAATTACAAGTTATAAAAGTATAAAAGGCACGAAGGTGTTAGCCCCGTGCCTTTTGGAACTACACCAACTACTTAGGCCGTGGCTTTTGCAGCAGCTACTTGCGCAGCAACTTCAGCAGCAAAGTCATCTTGACGTTTCTCAATACCTTCACCAACCACATACATCGTAAAGCTCTTAATAGTTGTATTAGCTGCCTTCAACATTTGCTCTACGGTTTGTTTGTCGTTTTTAACAAAAGTTTGATTCAACAAAGACACTTCTTTCAAGTATTTCTGTACAGAACCTTCAACCATTTTGGCGACGATATCCGCTGGCTTGCCAGATTCAGCCGCTTTGAGTTGTGCAACACTCTTCTCAGCAGCAATCTTGTCAGCAGGAACATCAGCAGCAGATAAAGCAATTGGCTTCATCGCGGCAATGTGCATTGCCACGTCTTTGGCCGCTGTGTCATCACCGGTGTACTCAACCATCACACCAATACGAGTACCGTGCAAATAAGAGACTAGCTTGTTGTCACCCGCAAAACGCGTGAAACGACGTAAAGACATGTTTTCACCAATACGACCAATCAACTCAGCGCGCACTTCTTCAACAGTCTTGCCAGCGTATGGCAAGGCAGATAAAGCAGCCACATCCGCTGGGTTTTTCTCAGCAACCAATTGAGCACATGCATTACTCAATGCCAAGAAGTCATCATTTTTAGAAACAAAGTCTGTTTCACAGTTCACTTCAACCAAGGCACCTGTTGTGCCATTGATAAAGGCTGTGATCACACCTTCTGCAGTCACACGTGAGGCAGCTTTGCCCGCCTTGCTACCTAATTTGACACGCAGAATTTCTTCCGCTTTGGCCATATCGCCATCAGCTTCAGTCAATGCTTTTTT
>CAYVBV010000086.1:0-7956 GCA_964449745.1 uncultured Polynucleobacter sp.
GAGACTTTGCCCGAGTGTGAAGTCTGCAATGACAAGATATTGAACACTGACGTTTACCGCAGTTATTTTCAGCATCTCTTCGATCATAAGTATAATAACATATGGGACTCCACAGACGAGTCGGGTCGTACCACTATGTTGCCAGTGAGTTGGGACTATCGATTTTCCAACTTGTGTAACTTCAAGTGCAGAATGTGCGGAGACATGTTAAGCAGTGCTTGGGAAAGCGAGCAACGCCAACACAACATGATCGACTGGGGCAATCCAAAAAACAACTGGATGCGACCCGAAATCAAAATTCAGATTGAAAAATTCCAGGATGAACAAGTAGAGGCCGAATTCTCAAAGGCCGTTGAGGAGCACCGAGTCGAAGAAGTGTACTGGGTTGGCGGTGAGCCACTCATGTATGAACAACATTGGCGATACATGAAACGTATTGTTGACTTGGGAGATGGACAAAATGTTTACGCTAGATACAACACAAATCTTAGCAGGATTGATTATAGAGGTATTAATCTTTATCGGGATATTCTTAGTAGGTTACGGGATTGGCAAATCTGTGCAAGCATCGACGGATCGGGACGAATTGGTGAGTATATTCGAACAGGTCTCGATTTTGGTCGGTGGCTTGAGAACTTCAAACGCGGAGTTGAAATCAGTACTCACAAACGCCAGATGCGTATTGACTTCACTCTTACACTCCCGGGTCTCTTCGAAGTTCGAAAAATGACCCAACTGGGGCAGGAACTGGGTGTTGACACGCTGGCCAAAGTCATATTCAGTTTCTCGCCCGACATCATACTCAGTCCATTGGCCTTGCCCAGGGAGTTACTGGAACCATGGTTAGACGAACTCATACCCGACACCACCGGCGCCATGCGCGACATTTTAGTGCAACTAAAGACCCGTCCCACGTTCCAGGAACAGTGGCCCGACCAATGGCAAGCGGGATTGAAAAAAGGCAAAGCCCGTATGCTGAGATTGGAACAGATCAGAAATGACGATTACACTATGGACGACATACTAGCCGAACGTCCAGATATACAAAGATGGTGGAGAAACATAGATGTTTGACTTTTTACAAAAAATACTACACAATATAGAAAATACTGATGCCGAAGGATGGTTGACATTGCTGTTGATGATTGTCACCAGCATAGTTTTTATTGCTATCGGTCTCAGAGATTATTATAAAAATCGCGAGTACTACGATAACCTACCCGAGGAGGACAGAAACAAATGGATACCACCCTACTGATAACATCGATTCTGGTGTTTGGTGCTGCCATTGTGGCTGCTGTGTTGGTACAGAAATTCTTCCCCATAGACTACGATGAAGTATCCAGCCTCGAATACGAGTTCTGGACGAGACGAACATTCAACGAAACAGACAGCAATGGCACAACCAAAGATAAAAGTAATACTACGGAATCCGCTTGATAAAAAAGACATCATTGACTATGACATCGTAGTTGATGATCACATCATGGCTCACAATTGGTATGCCGCACTCAATGGCATACTACAGAGCCAGCCCTACCTTGAAAAGAACTTTTGTTTCTTGGGGTTTCCCAAAACAGCCCGCGACTTGGACTTCCTTTGCCGCGAACTCAACTGGGCCAAAGATCGCATAAATTCTTTCTTTGACGACTATCGCATCGAAGAAGAGTTTGCCCCGGACACCTTGCGTGACGGCCTTGACCCCAATCAAGAAATCATGAATGCCTTGCACAATCACTTTGAAGTGTTGCAAGGCACAGTGTGGGGACTCAGCGATTACTACAAGCGTGCCGACTACGATACCAAGTACGCGATACGACAACTCAACAATATCTGCCACGAAGCCGAAAGTCTCATGTTGAGCCAGCGCAAACAAGTGCAGGCGCCCGAATGGGTACGTCCCAGTCAGATAACTACGTTCCTGAATGCACCGAGGTTTGAATACCCCAGTGAGCACAAGAGAACCTTTGACAAGACTCGTTACGATCGTACATTTGGCACTGTGTATCAACACTGGACCCAGATCGGCAAAACTCTCTATGAAGTCTATGTCGACGAAGAGGCTCCCGAATTAGACGCAGCCACCTGTGAAGCCATCACACATCTTCGCTACTACTCGGGCGAGTTCGACATTGAGTGGGCCCGCGACATCACCTACGGCGGACCTTACCCCTGGCACACACAGCGCATGGATGGCTTCGAAGATTGGCTGGTAAAGCAGGGATTCAACCTCAACGATGTTGAGTACAACTACGGTTACCACTCAGTGGGGCAAGTGGACCTGCAAGGAAGTTTTGGCACCACCGATCCCTATAAAATTTGGGATACTCTGGGCAGTCACTTAGATATATATTCTATAGAAACTGCAGATGCCACTGCGGTGTTTGATTATTGTTGGAGTGACAACGATTATCGCCAACAGCAAATAAATTTCATGAGACCCGGGTATGATTATAGCAGCAGTCGGTGACAGTTTTATCTATGGTTCGGAGTTACAGGACTGCGAGCAAAAAAAATTACAGGCTGGCTACAGCAGGAAAACATTCACGGCTTTGGCTGCTGAGGCATTGGGTGCAAAATATACAACCAATGCTTATCCTGGCATCGGCAATGATTCCATACGTCGTAGAACCATAGACCTCTGCGAAACAGCCCGTCGAGAAAACAAATTACACGAGTTATTTGTGATAGTTTCGTGGACATTCCCTTATCGTTTTGAATTTCGATTTCCTTATCGTACCATGCACAGCGAAACACCTTGGTATACCATTGGCCCATGGACCAATTTGGAAACACCCGAATCGGTAATGACCAATGTGGACCAATCAGTGATTGACCTGCATCTCAGAGAAATTGACTATAACAAATCTGTGGGACTCTTTGACTTTGTGGATTCTTTCTTGAAAAATGTCGGCGAAGATCAGTGGGTGGCGTATCATAGTTTACAATCCATGGTCGCGGTCAAGGACTATCTTGAAAACAGGAAGATCCCTTATTTGTTTACATCAGGATCCGACGACTGGATCAAACATGCGCGAGCAGTACCATCAAACAAGAGTCTACAAAATCTCATTGAACTTGCTGAGTTTGATGACTGGTTCTGGTTTCCTGGCAGCACTGGATTCCTGCGCTGGGCTCGGGAGAATGGATATCCCTACGGATCCACACATCCCTTGGAGGAAGCACATGCCGCCGCAGCAGTACTGATCAAAGAAAAAATCTCTGAAGTCCTGCAGAGACACGAAAGTACTCAGTCATGATTTTGGTATCCGGTGGCGACAGTTTTCTATACGGCACAGATCTCAGTGATTGCGATCCGTCAAACATACATATGGGTTACAGCCGCGGTACTTTTGCGGCACTACTGGCCGCCAAGCACGGATTTGAACATCGCTGTTCGGCCTATCCGGGACGAGGCAATGATTCTATATCGAGGCGTGTCATTGATGCTTGCCATGCCGCAAAAATAGAAAATCCAGGCCAGACTGTGGCAGCCTTAGTGGGTTGGACGTTTCCCGAACGCTATGAATTCCTGTTTAATTATCCCACCGAGTCTTACGAATCTCCGTGGTACACCGTGAGCCATTGGCTGACACTCAAGAAACCCTGGGAAGAAATACAAGGTATCGGGGATGCCTATACGGATCCAACGAGCCAGAACATGCATAACCGTGCTTGGCAACTAAACAAACAAAACGGAATACTTGATTTCACACACGGATTCCTTAAAAACGTAGGCACCAATCGTGCCTGGGCGATGTACAGCACGCTGAAGTCCATCTATTACACACAGTTGTTTTTAAAGGCCAATGATATACCTTACATGTTTGTTCCGTTGACTCACGAAACCTATGAAAATAAGAACGACACTCAAAATCGTAGCACAAAGACATTGTATGATCTAATAGACTGGGAAAAATGGGCGTACTTTCCAAATCCACTGAGTCACAATTTTGATACCCGGCTGAGTCCTGGAATCAGGCTGGGATTTAGTCATTGGGCCGGCAAAGGGATGATGAATTTCCCTTTGGGTGCCACCGCTCATCCCACAGAACAAGCACATCAGGTCGCTGCTCATGAACTTGAGACAAAGTTCACAGAATTGATTTTAGATAGGATTAAAAAATGATTTCTTGGATAAAACGACTCATCAACAGAATTAGACTGGAACGACAGTATCGACGTCGTCTCAAAGAATTGAAGAAACGCGATCCCTTCATTTATAAATGAATCTACTCACAGTCGGTGACAGTTTCACCTACGGTACTGAATTAGACAACCCCAGCGAACATGCCTGGCCGGTGTTGCTCTCTCGCCGCTTGCTGGCCAACTTGACCAATATATCGTCGGGCGGTTTCAGCAATGATGCCATGTTTCGCGAGTGCGTTGAACAGGTATCAAAGGCGCATTATGATCTAGTGATCGTGGCTTGGACAGACCCCGCTCGTTTGGAGATCGCTCGCAACGGTCAACCTTTCAGTGTGAATCTCAGTCCAAGAATGGAAAAGTTGGTGCCGTGGCTGCGGGACTACTACACCTACAATCAAGACGACGAGCACTCATATCGTCGCACCATTGCCATGATGTTGTCGTTGCAATCTTTCTTGAAATCTCGTAATATTAGATATATTTTTGTCAGCACGTTTGGGTTACAGACTCTGACAGCGAAATATCAGGAAAAATACAAGTTCCTCACTGACCTAATTGACCGAGATCATTATCCGGGTTGGCCGGATTCGGGCATAGTGGAATGGATGGGCGATTGCCCCAAAGGCCCAGGTGGGCATCCATTGGAGTTGGGACATCAAAGAATTTTTGGACGTATCTATGACGAATATACTGGGAATATCGGCCGGCTTCCATGATGCCGCCGCAACACTGATCGACGATGACGGAAACATACTGTTTGCTGGGCACAGCGAAAGATACAGTAAGCACAAGAACGATCCCGACATCTGTGCAGACATGCTCGAGGAGTTGCTACCAGAAATCAATCACATTGCCTACTATGAACGTCCTTGGTTAAAACAACTGCGTCGTTGGTACTCGGGAGAGGGCATTGAGTGGTCGAAGATCACCACACACGGTATCTTGAGAAATCAACTGGGTCCTTTGATGACTCCGAGGATGAAACCCAACAGGTTGAGTCCTGCCTTGAATTACATCGAAGGTGACATGTCTTTGTTGGGTTTGTATCCCGATGTGTCCACACACTCACATCACCTCAGCCATGCCGCTGCCGGATTCCAGACCAGTCCCTATCAAGAAGCCACCGTGGTAGTATGCGACGCCATCGGTGAATGGGATACAGCATCAATCTATCGTGCTTGGTATGATCAAGACGGATTCGCACACTATAAAAAATTATGGGGGCAACGCTACCCACACAGTCTGGGCATGTTCTATTCGGCATTTACCAAGCGTGTGGGACTGCGGCCCATGGACGAAGAATACATCCTCATGGGCATGGCAGCCTGGGGGCAAAGCACTTGGTTCAATCGTATCCTTGACGAGCAGGTCGATGACATCTCAAAACTCACATTCAAGAATAACTTGCACCTTGGCCTTGACGATCACTACTTGGATGCGGCTCGCGACGAAGACCTAGCAGCCAGTGTGCAAGAGATCACCGAGTGGGCAGTGTGCAGACTCATGGAACGTGCTCGTATGCTGGGCAACAGCGACAATCTGGTTTACATGGGCGGTGTGGCGCTCAACTGTTTGGCCAATCGCTTGCTGGGCAAATACTATTCCAATATCTGGATCATGCCCAATCCCGGAGATGCTGGCAGCAGCCTAGGTGCCGCTGCTCTTGCCTACGGCAGCCGACTGAACTGGCACGATGCCTATCTAGGACATGTGATCCCGGGGCCTTACCCAGTCAAGGACTTGCTGGATGAACTGCTGACCAATAAAATAGTGGGCGTGGCATCGGGTGCCGCAGAATTTGGTCCTCGTGCTTTGGGTAATCGTAGCCTACTAGCAGACCCACGCGGAGAAGATATAAAGGATCGTGTCAATGAAATTAAGCGACGTCAAAAATTTAGACCCTTTGCCCCGGTCATACTGGCCGAGATGGTCAATGACTACTTTGATATGCCACCTGGCTGGCGTGACAGCGATTACATGCAAGTGGTCGCCAAGTGCCGTCGCCCTGATCTTTTCCCTGCTATATGTCATGTCGATGGCACCAGTCGAGTACAGACAGTTCCAAAGAATTCAAGATCGGGTATCCGCCAACTCTTAGAGAGATGGTATGTGATGACAGGATGTCCCATGTTACTCAACACCAGCCTCAACATACGCGGAGAACCCATGGTCAATGATCGTGCTGACGCCGATCGTTTTGAACAACGCTACGGTGTAAAGGTGTGTAGTTGATGTTTGATGTTTTCTATACAGGTATCAAGCCTGGATTGTTTCCGTTTGAAAAACCAGCAGCCAATCTAGAAGATGCTGCCAGGCAATGCCGCACTAGATTTTTCTGGCTAGTTGACGGCCGCAACGACTACACCAACTTTGACTTTGATTTTGTTCCAGCACCCTGGCAGCAAGATTTCGTGCATGTGTTCGGCAGCCAATGGCAGAGAGATTCGGGCACATTCCTGGCCAGCCCTACATCGGCAAAAAACACTCAGTGGCATTTCGAATCCTCGCAACAAGTTGTTAGGAAATCTACCACACACGGATGGATAGTTCCAGACTGGATCGATCCTGAATCGGTGGACTTCACTTGGCATCCCAGCCAACTTGACTCACCCTACATCTATCACTTTCCCAGTCAACATCAGAGTGCATCAGGAGTAACATATACTGTTCCTGGTGCAGTTGGTATCAAGGTGGTCAATGACATATCAGTGAAGTCATTGTCCACACACAAGAATTGGACAATACCCAACTACATCGACGCGGAGTCTGTGGACTTCACCTGGCATCCCAATCCCTTGGAACCCGCGTACATCTATCACTTTCCCAGCCAGCACCAAGCCGCATCGGGTGTGGTCTACACAGTGCCCGGCAGCCGAGAAATCAAATTAGTCGACGACTTCGCTGTGCGAGCAATGCCGCAGGATCATTATTGGACCTTGCCGGATTATGTCAAAGCCGACTCTGTGGATCGATCTTGGCATCCCAACGCTCTTGATCCCGAGTACACTTACCACTTTCCCAGCCAGCATCAAAGTGCATCGGGAGTAGTGTATCAACGCAGCGATGGTGCGGAAATAAAAATCGTTGACGACATTGTTGTTGAAACTGTCGCACAACCCGAACGGTGGACAGTGCCCGAAGAGATCGATGCCACCAAAGTTGATTTCACTTGGCATCCCAATGCCCTAGAGCCAGCCTACATCTATCACTTTCCCAGTGAATGGCAAGAGAGTTCGGGCCTGGAGTATCACACACCCGGTGCCACTGAGATCAAGATAGCCACAGACTCGCCCTATTTCGAAGAAGCCGTGAGCCGTGTGCTGGATATCTTCTTTGTAGACCACTACAACAACCAGAGCCCACAACGCTGGGAGCGGTTGGTGGCACGCTATCCACACGCACAGAAGATACGATTCGCCAACACTGAACTTGACACCATCCGTAGATGTTGCAACAGATCCAGCACCAATCGTTTCTGGGTGGTATCCAGCGAGTGCATCTACGACGACTTTGACTTCGCCTGGCATCCCGAGAGTTGGCAGCGTTTCATGACTCATGTGTTTGGCAGCCAATGGCAGAAATGGTCTGCCACATACTTGATCAACAAGACCGAGTTTGAACGCAACATCAAGTGGACCAAGACTCTGGAAGAGATTCCCAACCTTAACTTTGTCAGTGACCAACCTGTGATCATCCCCGATGATCTCTATGACATCTACTACATCGATCACGGCAACACCGAAAGCCAATCGCAGTTGACTCGCCTGCGCGAAGATCATCCCAAGATGAAAACCACGCGATTCGTGG
>CAYVBV010000087.1:0-5689 GCA_964449745.1 uncultured Polynucleobacter sp.
GGCTGTGTGGCAGAAAGATTGCATCACCATGTCTGCTGAGAAACCTAAACAGGCCAAATCTTTTAACTCATCACGAGTCATTGGACCGGTGGTGTCTTGAGAACCCACAGTGGTCATCTTAGGCTCACAGTATGTGCCAGGACGCACACCCTTGCCTTCTGGCAAGCCACAGGCACGACCCACCATCTTCTGCGCCAATGAGTAACCCTTACCAGAATCTGCTGGATTGGTCGGTAAGCGGAACAAAGTTGATACTGGCAAGCCCAATGCTTCACGCGCTTTGGCTGTCAAACCACGACCAATGATCAATGGAATACGACCACCGGCACGCACTTCATCAAACAACACGTCTGACTTCACCTTGAACTCAGCAATGACTTTGCCGTCTTTCAATGCCTTGCCTTCGTAGGGGCGAAGTTCAATCACATCCCCCATGTTCATGGCACTCACGTCTAACTCAATGGGCAATGCACCGGCGTCTTCCATGGTGTTATAGAAAATCGGAGCAATTTTGCTACCCAAGCAAACACCACCAAAGCGCTTGTTAGGTACGAAAGGAATGTCTTCACCGGTGAACCACAACACAGAGTTCGTGGCTGACTTACGTGAAGAACCTGTACCCACCACGTCGCCCACATAAGCCACCAAATTGCCTTTGGCCTGCAAGCTAGCCAATTGCTTAATTGGGCCTACCTTACCTGGCTCTTGTGGCTCAATGCCTTCACGAGGGTTCTTTAGCATCGCCAAAGCGTGCAATGGAATATCAGGACGGCTCCAAGCATCAGGGGCTGGAGACAAATCATCGGTATTGGTTTCGCCAGTCACTTTGAACACAGTCAAAGTCAAACTTTGTGGCACTTCAGGACGGCTTGTGAACCACTCTGCATCAGCCCAGCTTTGCAAAACAGCTTTCGCATTGGCATTGCCTTTATCGGCCTTTTCTTTAACGTCATGGAATTGATCAAACATCAACAATGTCTTTTTCAATCCTTCAGCAGCAATACCCCCTACAGTGGCATCGTCTAATAATTCAATCAATGGAGAAATGTTGTAACCACCTAACATCGTGCCCAACAACTGTGTGGCAGTTTCACGAGTAATCAAAGGTGTTTTTTCTTTGCCAAAAGCCACTGCAGCCAAATAAGAAGCCTTCACTTTGGCGGCATCATCCACACCTGCTGGAACACGATGTGTGATGAGCTCTACTAAAGTTGCTTCCTCACCTTTAGGAGGATTTTTTAACAATTCAATCAGTTCACCGGTCTGCTGGGCAGACAATGGTAGCGGTGGAATACCTAGAGCAGCACGCTCAGCAACATGGTCACGGTAGGCTTTCAACATGGTGTTTCCCTCTCTTATTTAGGCAAATAAATAAAGCAATTTTCTAGACTTATATCTTATATAAGACTTGAATATCTGGCAAGTGATTGACCCCCACATGATGACAAAATAGCGTAAATTGATTGCCAAGACATGACTGGCCCAAGTAAAATAAAAAAATCATATAAATCAATGATTTAATTAAATAACCATGAAGAAAACAGACCTATACAAGAACGCAGGATTGGCTGTGGCCCACCAAATGAAGAACGCCGCCCCCAAACCCAAGGGTGCCAGCAAAAAGAATACTTCAAAGAAATTGAACCCTCTGTTGGCCTCTTTACTCAAAAAGCCTGAGTAAGCTCTTCATAAAAGCATCAACTAAAGATCAAATTTAGCTTTAATTTCAGGTGGCCAAGCGGCTGCTTTTTGAGCAATAAAATCCACCCAGACCATCGTAGCACCCCCATTGGCATAAACCGTCTCAGGATCAGTGGTGAGTGACATCACGTTGAAAGTATCCACCCCCACTCTGCTGGGGTTCGCTATGTATGTTTTTACTAGGATGTCAGCGGGGTAAGCAATCTGCTTTAAGAAATTACAAAAAGCATTGACGACCACCACACCAGCATCACCTTTCGTGACTTTTAGTCCGAAGCTGTCTAACCAATTGACACGCGCTTGTTCAATATAGCGAAAGTAAACGGCATTATTCACATGCCCTAAAGCATCCATGTCTCCCCAGCGCACTGGAATGATGGATTCATGAACAAGCTTTTTATCTTCTGGTATTTCAATGCGCATGGTGGTGACCTTATGCTCTAAAGTTAGACCGTATTCTTGTCAATTTTGAACCACGCCGCGTACATCGCTGGCAAAGCCAAGAGTGTGAGTGCCGTTGCGACCAACAAACCACCCATGATGGCGATTGCCATGGGGCCCCAGAACACACTGCGGGATAATGGAATCATCGCCAAGATAGCAGCTGCCGCTGTCAAAATGATGGGGCGATACCGGGTAACACAAGCATGAATGATGGCCTCTCGTGCGGGCATACCACCGGCTCTTCCCTGTTCGATTTGATCAATCAAGATGACCGAGTTACGCATGATCATGCCAAGCAAAGCAATGAAACCCAACAAGGCCACAAAGCCAAAGGGGCGATTGAACAGCAATAAGGTCAGAGCTACGCCAGAAATACCCAGCGGTGCTGTTAGCACCACCAAGAATGCTCTAGAACTACTTTTTAGTTGAATCACCAACAATGTAAAAGTGATGAAGAGCATCACAGGAATACCGGCATTGATTGACTCTTGACCGCGCGAACTTTCTTCGACTGAACCACCTATGTCAACCTTGTACCCCGGTGGCAACTGGGCCATCAAGGGCTTAAACTCTTTGAACAATTGTGCCGTTGCAGTGGCTCCCTGAATCCCTGGCATCACATCGGCTTGCAAGGTGATGGCGTACTCGCGATTCTCACGCCAGATGGTGGCAGGCTCCCAAACCACATTGACTTTGGCAATTCTTCCCAGCGGAATGGATTGACCGGACACTGTGGTCAACATGGTTTCAGCTAAGTCATTGACTTGATCACGCTCTGATCTTGGTAAGCGCAACACAATGGGTGCCAATAAATCACCTTCACGATACTGCCCTACTGTGACACCACCAAAATGACTAGACAGCGTTTGCGCAATGACTTGAGGCGGCACACCCAACTCTCGAGCTTTGGCTGAATCGACTTCAATTTTGGCCACAGGCTGGTGCTCATTCCAATTGTCTTTCACACCATAGACCAAATCGGATTGCCTCATCACTTCCAAAAAGCGATTGGCTTCCACTCTCAAGCGAATTGGATCATCTCCAGTCACGCGAAACTCCACAGGATATGTGACAGGGGGTCCATTGGGTAACAGCTTAACTCTGAGGCGAGCCTCAGGCGCCGCATCTTCTAGCAACCTTGGCAACTCTTTGTTCAAACGATCGCGATGAGCGGGTTGAGCAATGATCACTGCTTGAGCCGCATTGGATCTTGGGAAAATAATATCAAGAGGCAAAAAGAAACGCGGAGCGCCATTACCAATCCACAGGGTCACTGACTCAACACCTTGTTGCTCCAAAATTTTGGCTTCAATTTTTTTCGCAGCACCTTCAGTGGCTTCAAAACTTGCACCCTCAGTTAGAAAAATATCCACCAAAATTTCAGGGCGCGAAGAATCAGGGAAAAATTGTTGTTGCACCTGACTCATACCCACAATGCCCAATACAAATGAAGCAATGGTGGCCATGATGGCTTTTTTACGGTGATCAATACACCACGCCACCACCGTTTTAAAGCGTTGATAAAACGGGGTATCAAAGTGCTCTTGGTGAGCGCCTTCGGGGGTTGCATGCGCTGGTTTTTTGAGTAATAAAAATCCCAAATACGGCACAAACAATACAGAGACAAACCAAGAAATGATCAATGCTGCTGCGGTCACCGCAAAAATGGCAAAGGTGTATTCGCCCACAGCTGATTTTGCAATACCAATCGGCAAGAAGCCGACGGCGGTGATCAAGGTACCCGTCAACATGGGCATGGCTGTGAGCTCATAAGCAGCAGTGACGGCTTTCATGCGGTCATAACCCTCTTCCAATTTACGCACCATCATTTCCACCACAATGATGGCGTCATCAACCAATAAACCCAAAGCGATGATGAGAGAGCCCAAAGAAATTTTATGCAGACCTACACCTGCCAGATGCATGATCAGGAAAGTTACAGCCATCACCAAAGGGATGCTGATGGCCACCACCAAGCCCGGACGCGGATCGATGCGCCATGGATGACGATGCAAGCCCAAAGCCAAGAGACTAACCGCCAACACAATGATGAGGGCCTCTAAGAGAGTCATTAAAAACTCTCGCACTGATCCTGCTACCACTTTAGGTTGATTTTGAATCAATGACAGCGTCACGCCCGCAGGCAAATCTTTTTCAATGGCTTGACTTGCTTGAGTCAGTGCTTTGCCTAACTCAACGATATCACCACCCCTCGCCATTGAAATACCCAAGGCCACCAATTCTTCACCCTGGAATCTCACCTTGCTTTGCGCTGGATTAATGATGTCCCGACGAACTTCAGCCACATCTCCTAAACGAATCGACGCGCCTGATGGCGTGCGCAAGGGCATGGCTTTGATATCGGCTAGATTTTCAAAAGGGCCACCCACACGAATAGGCATTGAAAAAGATTGCGTCTCTACGTTGCCACCGTTCTCGATGGCATTTTGTTGATTGAGTTGCTGCGCAACCAATGCAGGCGATAAAGCATATTGCGCCATCTTTTTTCTCGATAGCTCAATGTAGACCTGCTCATCCTGCAGACCGTACACATTGACCTTGCCAACATCTTTGACTTTCAAGAGCCTTTGACGAACACCCGTGGTGAAATCTCGTATCTCACTGGCAGAATATCCCTTGGCCGACATGGCATAAATCACACCATAGGTGTCACCAAAGTCATCATCAAAATAAGGGCCTTGAACACCGATGGGTAAATACGATATAGAGTCACCAATTTTTTTACGTACGGTGTAAAAAAGATGAGGGATGTCTTTCGCTGGCGTACTGTCCTTGGCAAAGAAAATGACCATGGATTCGCCAGGATGAGAAAAGCTGCGAATCTTATCAATACTGGGAACTTCTTGAAGTGTTCTTTCAATTTTATTGGTCACCTGGTCTGCCACTTGAGTGGCTGTTGCACCTGGCCAAAAGGTTCTTACCACCATCGCTCGAAAAGCAAACGGTGGATCTTCATCTTGACCCAATTGAAAATACGAACCAATGCCCAAGAACAACAGGGCAATCATCAAGTAACGAGTCAATGAAGCATTTTGAATGGCCCAGCGAGATAAGTTAAATCCGCTCGAATGGTGACCATGATGACCAGAACTCATTACTGAGCCTTTTGGGTTAAAGCAATTCTGACTCTTTGTCCGGCGCTCAAGGCATGCCAGCCTGTGGCAATGACTTGATCACCCATGGCCAAACCTTTGATGACTTCTGCCGATTGATCATTGACTTGACCCAATTCCAATTCAACCAAGACCAAAGTGCCGAGCTCATTTGAATCCTTATCTAAGTTAACCTTATAGACACTTTTGCCATCACTGTGAATCGCTGTTACTGGAATGTGAAGGCCTTTTTCTTGTGATTGTTGTGCTGATTTGTTTTTCTGAGCATGGGCACCCTGAGTTAACTGCACTCTTCCCACCACATCTTGAACGCTGACGATTTGCCCCACAGAAATTTTGAACTCAGTCAAACGACCCACATCACTCGATCGCAAGGTGACAAATCCAATCGACTCCATGGTGTGCTCATA
>CAYVBV010000087.1:5789-7830 GCA_964449745.1 uncultured Polynucleobacter sp.
ATCACTTTACCGCTGGCATCAAAACGAAGTGAGCCAGGCTCTTTGGACGATTGAGATGCCAAAAGTTCTGAACTTTTTTGGCCCACGACAATCACCTTGACCAAACGCGGCAAAGGTTCAGGTTCATTTTTGTTGCCGCAAGCCGATAGGATGGCCACAGAGAGCGTGAGAGAAAAGATTCGGAATGTGCGTGAAATCATCATGAAATTCTAATGCAAGGTCACTCTCAATGCTTGGCGAAGTTCCTTGGCCAAATCAGCTCTTTTTTCGGCCAAAATGAATTGACCAACAGAAATACTTTGCGTTCCCATTTCCAGAGTAATCAAATCTTTTTTTTGATCTTTAAGCGATTCTGGATCTTTGACTCGAACCCAGGGGGCATTCCAACGATATTGAGTCAAACGATTCCCCAGATTCACTTCAATCAACAACTCGGAATCTTGCAAAGTAATTTTTTCGTAATCTCTGGCATGTCGGGCATAAATTAACAATGCGATACCAAGCACCAATAATTCAATCACAGAAAATGGGATTACCATCCAAGCGCCTTGCCACCAGAAATAGGCCGTAATCAAACTGGAAAAACACACCATGGATAAATAGAACAAACCGACTTGCTTAGGTGTGAATGAGCAATTGCGTTTCATGAACCAAACCTTGGCTGAGCTTGAAACGATTTCTGACATTTACATCACCAATCGAATGAGCATCATGAGGGCAATCAATAGTGCAAATATGGCAAAGGTTTGCTGAATGCGAGGCCCCGAAAAATACGACACCAAACGTCGGCCTATTAATAAACCGGCAATTGATCCCAATGCAAATGGAATGGCCATGGTCCAATTCATTGAGCCATAGAGATTAGAAAAAAAGACACCCCCTGCCGACACAATCGCCAGCACCCCTAAAGAAGTGGCCACAATCGATTGAATCGGTAAATCTGTAAATTTCTTAAGCGCTGGAACAATAATGAAACCCCCACCCACTCCCAACAAGCCTGAGAAAAACCCTGCCACAGCTCCAGAGGACCATAAAGCTCTGGCACAAGGCAAAGTCCATGTGAGTTTTCCAATACTTTGATCTAATTGGCATGGTGGTCCAATCGGATCCACAATCCCCGCCAACTCTTGCTTGGCTTGCAACCACATGTTTTTTGAAACCCACACCAAGATTAAAGAGAAAATAATCACCAAAGGCCAGTTAGGCACTTGATGAGCTAACCACATGCCAATGGGTGATAAAAGTAATCCAGCAAAAGCAATCAAAGTGGCTGCCTTATAGCGCAGAATTTTTGCTCTAAAGCCCAGATAGGCGCCCAAGCTTGAAGATAAGGCCACGGCCAATAATCCGATTGGAGCAGCTTCGGCCACACTTAAATTTAGGAAAAATCCCAAAAGAGGCACCGATAGAATCGCGCCCCCTGCTCCGGTTAACCCTAAGACCACCCCCACAAAAAGTCCTAGGGTGACTTCAATGAAAGCAATGTCCAAGTCCCCTGACTCCTGAGTTTGAGTGTCTTAGCCTAAGTGTCTTATAGCTTTTTCTTTAACCGACTTGCTGGGCCAACATATAGAGGTTGGTTGATCTTGCTCCAGAGCGGCAGAATGCCAATACAGGGCCTGGCATGGTTTCTAACAAACGTGCCATCTCTTGTGCTTGCTCTAAAGTGATTTGACCACTCACCACTGGCAAATAGGCATAGTTCAAGCCCAATGCTTTGGCCGCCATTTCAATTTCAGCGTTCAAAGGTTGAGATGGACCCGCCTCACCATCAGGACGATTATTGATGATGCTCTTGTAACCTTGACGAGCAATCTCGGATACGTCGTCTGGGGTGATTTGACCCAATGTGCCAAATTGATCTGTATGACAAGCGATTTGAAGTGGCATGCCACATCCTCCAGTGTTTGAATGATAGTTGGATTGATTTGAAAAAACGGGTTCACAAGGAGGCGGCAACATCCTCCAATTGAGATACTTCATGGCCAAAATAGCGCCCACGATATAACCTGCAATCGCGATGAAAGAGTTGATGGCTAGG
>CAYVBV010000088.1:0-7734 GCA_964449745.1 uncultured Polynucleobacter sp.
CAGGTAGAGTCTCTGGTTCTGCCATAGCAGCTCCAGATTCAGCGACGGTGATTGTACTGCTTGCTGATAAAGTTCCAGCGTTCATAACGACTGGAGATAAGACAGAAGCCATCAAGGCTGTCACACCAAGAATAGCGGCTAGCTCAGCAAGAGTAAAACCACGAGAGTTTCGCGATTTAAACATATTCAGTTTTCCTCTATATTTAATTGTATATTTAGTTATACACAGAGTAAATTACCCTGCATTTTTAATATCGGCATATTATTTATTTTTCACTAAACATTTTTTAGTTTTTCGTAATAATTTATAAGCTGTTCAGCTTTTGTTTTCTGCCCAATCAGCTCTAGCGTATCCGCTATATTTGTTAGGTCTGCAAGTAGACTTTTCAACGCTCCATGCTGGGAAACTGTAATAGAGGTTAGTATTTCTTTCTCCGCAGAGATTTCCCCTATCTGCTGTTTCCAAATCCACGACTCGCCGTCTTCCCCGTCGCATCTTACATCTAGCAGGACTCCATGCCGGGAGAGCCATTTCATCGCAATGTCTAAGGAGAAGTTGTACCTGGCACCATCAATGAAGCCTTTATATATGAATACGCCGTCTTCCTCTTCTTTAGATTCAGTTTCCCAACATAGTTCCTCGATAATGGCATGGATACTATTATCGTAGTTGTCAAAATCAATACCTGCTCCAACCCAAGGACTGGTTGCTATTTCATTTATGACATTAGTTTTGTCTAGTTCAAGGCTAACGAGAATCTCCTCCGTATATCCTACTGTAAATTTTCCATCGTAGTAATACCCCATTATAGAATTTCCTTTTCCTCTATTGTATAGTTCTCCCCATAGAAAGCTTCGATAATTTCTAAGTCGTTTTTTCCGATTTCCCATGCAAGCATAGAAGTGTTAAACTTTTCTAAGTATTCAAGAATAGAGACTTTACTGCGTTCCTCATCTGAGATGGTATTCCATGGAGCTAAGGAGTCTAAGAGCTCTAGCTGCTCTAACGCATGGGACGCAAATTCTTTTATACCCATTTCTAAATCGTTGTAAATTCCTACAAATTTTTCTTCTTCTCTTTCGCTTTCTCCCCTGATAAGATATACATAGGTATGAGGTGGTGCTTTTAGCTTGACACCCAAAGCTGCCGCCACTGTAAAGGGCTCATAAATTTCTTGTTTTTCCATGCTTACATTATAGCACTATTTTCTTAAATTTACCTAGGATAAAAGATACTATCTGCTATAATATGATTGAACCGATTGGAATAATATGATTGAGAAGACTTTCTTAGAAAACGATTTTGATAAAGAACTACATTCTACTTCTAACAAGAGAGAAGATAATGCTAAGGTACGTTCTGCTGCCTTAGAGGAAAAAAGAAAACGAATTTTTAATTATATTAGACTTTCTCTAAATGCTAACGAATCGGATATTCAGATGCTAGAGGCATTAGACATCTGGGACTCAAGTAAAGGAAGATACACTGGCGAAGTAGAAGTTGGTCAAAAGAGATATGCTTTTGTAGCTCAATCCTATCTAGAAGGACCTAAGACTTTAACCCATTTCTCTTTGTCGGAAAAATAATTAGAGAATAAAGAAAAGACGCTGGGGATACCAGCGTCTTTTCTTATGATTTTTAATTAGCTGCCGAATGCGATTTGTACAGCAGCGAAAGCGACCTTATTTGCAACATCGCTCTCCAAGTCCTCGTTGCGGTAACGAACTGGCTTGTCCTCGGACACGGAAACTGAGAAATCGCCGATCTCAGTTGGCAGCGCTACGCGCTTGACATCGCCATTCTTTACAGGGTGTGCGAGGTCTAGCAGAGTGTCGAACTCTGACTGGGTTAGGACTACGTCCTGGGAACGAACATTGTGTAGTGTATACATTTTCCTCTTTCGAGATTTAGGTGAATAATTATTAGCTGTATTAAGTTATAAATATATTATAGCATACTATTTTAAGTTTTGTAAGAGTATTGGGTTAATTAAGGCTAAAAGTTTTCTTACAAATAAACTATTGTTCCATTGTTCCTGGTTTTCGATGAAACTATGTATTCTTAAATTATTGAGAACTGATTTAGTATCCAGATTTTGCCCCAGCAGTTCTTCTTTTATCTCAGAGAAAATCTCATATGCGTTATATTTCTCTTCTCTAGGCAAAGAATTATTATAATGGTAGAGGACTTTTATAGAGTCTAAAAATAAATCTAGTTCTATCTGTATATCAACTTTTAAAGCTTCTGCTTCAATTTTTATAATAGGGTGTTTATAGTCGCTTGCTAAGGTATAATAAAAATCCTTTACCCTTAACTTCTGTTTCATATAGTCAGGAAGGACGTCGTCGTACTTTTTGTTAAGTGCAATAAGGTTTGCCTCGCAAACGATTTCCTCCAGAATAGATTCTGTCTTTGAGGTGCTGAAGAATAAGATTGCGTCTGGCTTTTCTGTTTTTAAAACTTCTATCCCTAATTGTGCCATAGTTTTATCGTCATTGAAATCTCTGGACACCCATATTCGCGTTTCCCATATCTCTGTATTCTCTTTAGAAAGTTCTACCTCACTATATAGAAAATTGTATTCGTTTATCGCTTTTACTTTATCGTTGGTATATTGATTTTTTGCAAAGAAATTGCCTGCTATAGAAAATCTAGGGGAGGATTCATCAGAATAGTCAGATACATCAATATCTCTATACGAGGATAGCAGTTTAGAAACTACGGGCTCTTCTTCGACTAGGTTCCAAACGCCGTTAATATTTTTTAAATATTTAGACACATTCCAATTATCGTCCTTCCACCTGATTCGATAATAGTTAGATAATAAATATCTTAAAGGGAGGCTAAAATGCCAAAACGTAAGTTTATTAAAGATAAGAAAGGAAAGTTTGCTGGTTCCATACCAGAAGCCCCTAAGGCGAGCGAGCCTATAACTAAACCTATCCCAGTAGCTAAGATTTATGAAAAAGAAAATGGGGCTATAGGTGTGGCGGGAAAGAAATTCCATGCGGGCTTAGAAGTTGGAGCAGCCACTAGCCGAAACCACATTTTAACATTTGCACTAGAAGGAATAGAAAAACTTTCTGCTAGTCTACTAGATAAAAGTAAGCATAGGAGTGAAGCGGAAATTTCTTACATAAAAGGAGAAATAGACGCTCTAAAAGCTATCGTGCGAATCTGTCAATCAGTTTAGCTATCAGCCTCTGGAGAGATAGCACCTTCAGGGAGTTCTTCTACCACTTGTGAGTCCTCAGGGATTGAGAAGTCTGCACCCGCCTCAACGGCAAACTTGTATGCTGTATTCACAAGCTCTCTATCTGAATCTGTTATGCCATATGAAATGTTAGAATAGCCTAAAAATGTTTCAGAAGTTTCATCCCACACAGCTCTACCAACGATTAGCCCATCTTCCACTACATACCTTAAAGAATATCCTTGCTCTTTAACCGAAACAGTATAAGTTCCATCTGGGTTCAATGAAACTCCGGCACCGCTAATTGGTCTATCAGCCACATCGCCGTAAAGATATAATTCTAATCCTGCGTTATAGGCTCCCATTTCAAATACGTCATATCGTATGTCAACAGTGCCATCGTTCTCGTAATAATATACCGTCCAGTTCTTGCCTTCTGGGAACGCTGGATCATAGACCATATAATATGGCTCATTATACATCCCAAAATATTCTGTTCCGCCTTCTTCTAAAAGTCGGAATTTGCTTTCATCTGCGATGCCTGCGAATTCAATCCATGCTTCTGATGAAACCTCGCCTTCCTCTCCTGCTGAAGTGAAGTCTGGAAACTCAACTACGATACTGCCATCACCGTCGTCTAGAGACACTTCGGAATTTGGGTCCGAATTTGTTGATGTGCATCCGGCTAAGACTAATAGAGACACAGCAATTAAAGTTGTTAAGTATTTAGGATTCGTCATAAAATGGTTATCGGCATTCATCTCAGCCGTAAAATGAAAAACGCTGGTGGTACAAGACTATGGGAGACCTGCACCACCAGCAGAAGAATAATGCCGAATTTGACTTTACCCCGTTGAGGGCAATACCGAATGGGCAACAACGAGTGTCCGCCAAATCCACTTTTAACAGCTTCCACGGACAAATTACTGCTTGCGTTTGAAGACAGTTGGCATTATCTTCAGTAAGTATATCGGACGGTTTTTATGTGAAATACAATTTTGTGGGAAATAATACCGATTAATTATCTGTTGTAATAATATGGTTTGAGTTTACAAACAGATTGGTAAAATTTTGGAAAATAGAGTAGAACGAGTTACTGAAACTAACATCCCCACCGAACACGGCACTTTTAGGGTAGTCGGATACCGCGATTTAGAAAATGGCTCGGAGCATTTAGCACTAGTCTCGTGCGAAGTAGAATGTGTAAGCCCTACGCCAGTAAGAATTCATAGCGAATGCATCACAGGCGAAGCATTAGATTCACTTAAATGCGAGTGTGGTCCTCAACTTAGATTCGCGATGGATTATGTATCCTGCCACGGCGGGATTGTACTTTATATGAGAGGGCAAGAGGGTAGGGGAATTGGACTACTAAACAAATTGAAAGCATATGCCCTACAGGAAAAAGGATTGGATACCGTGGACGCTAATCTAGCCCTTGGCTTGCCAAGCGAAGCACGGGAGTATGGTGCAGCCGTTGCGATGCTGGAAGATTTAGGTATAAAAGAAATAAAACTTCTATCCAACAACCCAGAGAAGCTTTCTTTTTTGGAGGACAATGGCATTCTTGTGAAGGAAACAATCCCAATCCAGGTAGGAATGACAGGTGAGAACACTGGCTATCTAGAGACCAAAAGAGATAGAATGGGGCACACTCTGCCCGATATACTAGTCTAGTTGAGATAATATAACTTTTATGATATAATTGTTATACGCGGATGTAGCTCAATGGTAGAGTCTCAGTCTTCCAAACTGATTGTGCGGGTTCGATTCCCGTCATCCGCTCTGCATTTCAAACCCGGATATAGCGCAGTTTGGTAGCGCACCTGTTTTGGGAACAGGGGGTCGCAGGTTCAAATCCTGCTATCCGGACTGGGCGATTAACTCAGTTGGTTAGAGTGCCACCTTTACACGGTGGAGGTCGGGGGTTCGAGTCCCTCATCGCCCACTCCACGCCCCCATAGCTCAGTGGATTAGAGCGTTTCGCTACGGACGAAAAGGTCGGGAGTTCGAATCTCTCTGGGGGTGCCAATATAATAATATTGATTATTATAATAGAATATGTTATAATAATTTTATTGCCTCTATAGCTCAGTTGGTAGAGCAGCTGACTTTTAATCAGCGGGTCCTAGGTTCGAGCCCTAGTGGGGGCACAAATTTTCTCAGATTCTTTAAACCTACAAATCGAGCCGATATTGTTTTTAGGTATTTAAAAGCTAATGCCTAAAAACAAGGAATTATATTGACCAAAAATAGAAAAGTACAAAGTGCACTTACTGCGGCTGCTCTTGCTACTCTTATCTCATTAGGTGCAGGCTCTGCTGTTGCGGCAGAAAGCCCTCGCTCCGCAATATCAAACAATGATAGAGGAACAAGCGTAAGTCTCGAACAAGGCGAGCAGAAAAGAAAAAGTAGTACCTCCCAATCTGCAAAAATCAAAAAGCAAGAAAAAGAAAGGTCTGGGAGAAAAGAAGCACCTAGAAAGAAGCTAACACCAGAAGCTGTTCAGCTACTTAAAGAATACCGTGGAGAGCACCGTGAAATAATGGGTACTTTCCGGACAGAATCTAAAGCAGCGAAGGAAGCTTTCAAGTTAGTAGTGGAAAATGAGTTTGCTACTGAAGCAGAGATTGCCGAAGCCGAAACTCTTAAGAAAGCAGCGATGAAAGCAATTCATCTAAAGCGAAAAGCTTCTCTAAAATCACTAAAATCTCAGTATGAAAAATTGTTTCATGACTTAGATATGAGATTACCAAAGCTATAGTTTAATTCGATATTCCCTCTAATCAGTTTCGTATGGTTAGAGGGAATATTTTTACCCAAATCGCCGATATATTTAATAAGATATTCTGACAAAGGAGACCCCTAAAAACTAATGAGATCTACAAACCCAGTTTTAAATAGAACTTTTAACAACGACGCTGAAGTTTATAGCACAAACCCAATGACTTTTGAAGGTTCAATCAATAAAACTATCTTGTCAATAGGCACTGTGGTATTAGCCGCTGCAATTTCTTGGATAACCGGACTAGGTGCCGCCTTATGGCTTCCGGCAATGCTAGCTGGTCTAGTGGTTGGGCTATGGCAATCATTTAGCAAAAAGGTTAACCCTGTCGCCATTATAACTTATGCTGCTCTACAAGGTGTATTCATAGGGGGCATATCATCGCTATTGGAGATGAACTACCCAGGAATTGTACAGAATGCGGTACTTGCCACACTCACTACCGCTTCTGGAATGCTTCTTGCTTATAAGTTTGGATGGATTAAAGTGACCAACAGATTTAAGCAGATTATGTCCGTTGCGTTATTTGGATATTTGGGTTTCGCATTAGTTAATTTAGGTTTTGCGTTATTCACTGGGGCAAATATATATAACACTGGTTTCGGCTGGATAATAGCAATTTTAGGAGTGGGATTAGCGGCAATCACTTTAAGCCTAGACTTTGACTTTATAGAAGCTGGGGTCAGAGCTCAGCTACCAGAAGAATACGAATGGAGAGCCGCGTTTGGATTGTCAGCATCTCTAGTCTGGCTATATGTAGAAATATTGAGATTGCTAGCAATTTTCAACAGAGATTAAAAAATCAGACCGATATAAATAGCAACCAATAGAAAGCGACAATATTCGCTGAAATTTAGGCTCCCGAAAGGCTAGCCATAATAAGAAAGTCTAGGAATTTTACCTAGGCTTTCTTTTTGTTTAGCCTATATATAGCAATGAGACAAGCAACAACACTGAAGCTATCTCCCACCAACGTAGTCCATGCTCCTGTCAGAACATCGAAAACTGCCCAGCATAATACAGACAAAAATATAAACCATTTAAGGTTTACGAGTTTACTCTGGGCTATAGCAATAATATTAAACACTCCCGCTAGTAGGGGCAGTGTGTACAGCATAACGCCAATGCCAAGTTCGTTTGGGAAAGAATTAGAAATAGGATATATAATTAAAAGAGCCAAAAACCCGATTACTCCAATGTTTCTTAAATAATTTTTTTGAGGTGTCGAATTCGCTGTCTCCATCCAGAAAATTATGATATTTCTTATAATGAAAATTGCGTTCACAGCGGCAACAGAATATATGTCAATAACCAGGAATTGCAGGCTGACAGAAATACTGCCAATGGTTTGAAACAACAAGACCATCTTCTTATTGAGACTATAATTGGAAGCTATAAATCCTAAGCTTGCCACTGCTCCCAAAAGGTAAAATAACCACTGACTCATAAACTCTACTTTCTTTTAAAATTATATCACAAATTTAGTATGCCCGCCGATAATATTATAGCAATACCGAGTTCTCTATGAGAAAACAATTTAATAGGAAAATTAAATATGTTAAAATCACGAAACTCGCGTGGTTTTACTCTTGCTGAGCTAGCAGCTATTCTTGGCGCGACCGCCTTGATGGCTTCTGTCTTATCACCAGTCGTTATGAACGCTGGAGATGTTGCTCCTGCAAGCAGTACAATCACTGTTTCTGAATCTGGAGCTGCTATGGCAGAACCAGAGACTCTACCTGTGGAAGCTATTTT
>CAYVBV010000089.1:0-7731 GCA_964449745.1 uncultured Polynucleobacter sp.
CATACACACCAGTCACCTTTTGAGTATCGGCGCGATGGCGCCCGTAAACTTTTTCCAATGCATCAGACACTTCACCGACTGTGGCACGCAAACGAATCGCATCAATGGCCAAAGCCAAAAGATTGCCATTGTTATTTTCTGCCGCCGCAGTCAATGCATCCAATGCTGCCTTTACTTTTTGACTATCACGCTTGGCTCTGACTTCTTTTAAGCGCGCGATTTGTGAATCTCTCACCTTGTTGTTATCGATATCTAAAATATCAATCGAGTCTTCTTTGGCCAATTTGTATTTATTAACACCCACAATCACATCTTTGCCAGAGTCAATACAAGCTTGTTTTTCAGCCGCAGCGGCTTCAATCTTGAGTTTGGCCCAACCACTTTCAACTGCTTTGGTCATGCCACCCATGCCCTCAACTTCTTGAATGATCTCCCAAGCTTTATCGGCCATGTCTTGCGTGAGCTTCTCCATCATGTAAGAGCCCGCCCATGGATCAATCACACTGGTGATATGAGTTTCTTCTTGAATGATCAATTGCGTATTGCGGGCAATACGTGATGAAAACTCGGTGGGCAAAGCAATCGCTTCATCGAATGAATTGGTGTGCAAAGATTGCGTGCCACCAAAGACTGCTGCCATGGCTTCAATCGTGGTTCTTACCACGTTGTTATACGGGTCTTGCTCAGTTAATGACCAGCCCGATGTTTGGCAGTGCGTTCTTAACATCAATGATTTAGGGTTCTTGGGATTGAACTCTTTCATGACGCGCCACCACAACAAACGGGCAGCCCTTAATTTTGCGACCTCTAAATAGAAGTTCATGCCAATGGCAAAGAAGAAAGACAAACGACCCGCAAAGTCATCGACGTCCAAACCTTTGCTTAAAGCCGTTTTGACATATTCTTTGCCGTCAGCAATCGTGAATGCCAATTCCAAGGCTTGGTTGGCACCAGCTTCTTGAATGTGATAACCCGAGATCGAAATCGAGTTGAACTTCGGCATCTTTTGCGAGGTGTACTCAATGATGTCACCAATGATGCGCATCGAAGGTTCTGGTGGATAAATATAGGTGTTACGCACCATGAACTCTTTCAAAATATCATTTTGAATGGTTCCAGAAAGTTGTTCCTGTGATACGCCTTGCTCTTCAGCAGCAACCACATAGCCCGCCAAAATCGGTAATACGGCGCCATTCATGGTCATAGAAACTGATACTTTGTCCAATGGAATCTCATTGAACAAAATCTTCATATCTTCTACGGAATCAATCGCCACACCCGCTTTACCCACGTCACCTGTGACACGGGGATGATCCGAGTCGTAACCACGGTGGGTGGCCAAGTCAAAAGCAACGGATACCCCTTGACCACCAGCGGCCAAAGCTTTGCGATAGAACGCATTCGATTCTTCAGCCGTTGAAAAGCCCGCATATTGACGAATGGTCCACGGACGAACTGAATACATGGTGGCCTGAGGACCACGCACAAAGGGTTCAAATCCAGGCAAGGTATTGGCAAATGGCAAACCTTCCGTATCAGCGGCGGTATACAGCGCTTTGAGTTGAATATCATCAGGAGTCTGCCAACCCAAAGCATTCACATCACCGTTAGGCGCAGATTTAGCAGCTGACTTTGCCCATGCCTCAAGACTGGGGGCTGAAAACTCTGGCCATGAGTTCTTGGTGGTTTTACTCATTTTCTCTCCACTGACACAATTAAGAAATTACAGTTATTGAACCCTTTGGGCTTGACACGTACCTGACAAAAATGTCAAAATGAATTCATAATTATGAATTCAAAAATATCATTAGCACCAAGACCATTGTACGAGGAAGTGGCCGAAAGGTTAAGAAATAGTATCTTTTCGCACGAATTCGCCCCTGGGTCTTGGATTGACGAACAAGCCATTGCTGCCGCTTATGGCATCAGCCGCACACCCATGCGCGAAGCCATCAAGGTTTTAGCGGCCGAAGGCCTGATTACCATGAAGATGCGCCGTGGCGCTTATGTCACAGAAGTCAGCAAGTCTGACCTGAACCAAATCTTCACAGTCTTAGCCCTACTTGAGGGTCAAGCCTGTCGCGAAGCGGCCACCAAAGCTACCGAGAAGCAATTGGAGGCCTTAGATTCAATCCACTTGAAGCTCGAACGTGCTGCCGCTGATCGCAATTTAGATGAATTTTTTGTGATTAATCAGTCATTTCACGAAAAAATCCAAGAGATTTCGAATAATCCTTGGATGAAACGCACCATTGATGACCTCAAGAAGGTCTTGAAACTTCAGCGCCGAGACTCCTTGAGTAAACGTGGACGCATGGAAAGCTCCCTCTTAGAACACCGCAAGATTCTGAGCGCCCTGCTCGCACGCGATCCTGATTTATCAGAAAAACTCATGAAAGAGCATTTCTTACAAGGACAACTCGCGGCACGTTAAATAGCGACTCAATGAAAAATGCCGCCCAATGAAAAATGCCGCATATAGCGGCATTTTTTCTGTGTGACTTAGAAGAGGAATTACTTCTTCATCACCAATGTTCCAGGCAAGCTAGCAATGTAAGCCGCTATGTCCTTTAACTCTTTGTCAGAAAACTGAGCCACTTGACCAGCCATGATCGCGTTACCACGACCAATATTTGGATTGTTGGTCACTTTGTAGGCTTTCAAAGCAGCGTACAAGTAATCAGCGTGTTGACCTGCCAATTTTGGATACTCAGGCGTCACAGGCTTGTTCATGCCTTCACCGTGACACGCCGCACAATTGCCTTTAACTAACAACTCTTGGCCTTTTTTGAGGTCAGCTGCTTGAGCAGTCATGGCAATAGAAGCCGTGGCGATTGCTAACAAAATACGTTTCATGTCGACTTCTCCTGCTTATTTCAATTTATTGATGGGCGTGGCAGAAGTTTGAGCAGCATAGTACTCAGCAATATCAGCCATGTCTTGATCGGTCAAAGTACCCGCAATACCACGCATGGTTGGGTGCTTGCGCTCGCCTTTTTTGTAGGCTTGAAGTGCAGCAACGATATAAGCAGCATTTTGGCCACCAATCAAAGGCACTGTGTAAATTTCTGGATAGCTAATGCGGTAGCCTGGAATAGCGTGGCAACCAATACACATGGCTACTTTAGATTCAGCAGCTTTGATATCGCCTTTAAGAGCTTGGGCATTTACGGTGCCAGCCAAAGTCATGGCGGCAACAGCAACAGTTAGTAGTTTTTTCATAGTGACCAAATATTGAGTTAGATCAAAAATTCTTCGGTGCGAGTATAGCGGATGAGTGAGCAAAATGGGCTTACAAATCATAAATTTTTGATATTTTTGCCAATATTTTCAGGGTTCAACCTAGTAAATGCTCGGAATAATTTAAAAATTCCTTAACTATAAATCTCGCCCAATCATTTGCTCGCAATACAATGACGCATTCATCTGGAGAACGCCATGTCAAAGATTGCTCAACGCTTAAAAGAACTTCAAATTGATTTACCCAGCGCAGGATCCCCTGCCGCGGCCTATGTGATGTCTGCACAAACAGGCAATACTTTATTTTTGTCTGGTCACATTGCTAAACAAGATGGCAAACCTTGGGTCGGCAAACTGGGATTGAACATGAGTACTGACGAAGGCAAGTTAGCAGCTCGCAGCATTGCAATTGATTTAATGGCGACTCTTCAAGCACATCTTGGAAATTTGGATCGTGTGAAACGCATTGTGAAAGTGATGAGTTTGGTGAACTCCACTCAGGAATACACCGAACATCACCTCGTGACCAATGGCTGCTCAGAGTTATTGTTTGAAGTGTTTGGTGAAGCCGGCAAACATGCACGCAGCGCTTTCGGTGTGGCACAAATCCCGCTGGGCGCTTGCGTTGAAATTGAACTGATTGCTGAAGTTGAATAAATAAAAACCCCTGCGTGCAGGGGTTTCAAGTTTTAAGATTCAATCACTGGCGTGAGCTTAGCGTCCTTCAGCTTGGGCTCCAATGCATGACCTTTGCGAGCACGGTTGGCGGTAAAGGCTTTGAGTGTTTTGGCATCCAAACTGGCTTCAGTCGGTTTACCTGCTCGTCCTAAACCTGCAATGACCGCACCACCCGAACCCACTGCAATCGCTGATTGCAAACGTTCGCTCTTATCCAAATCCATCAAGATGACACCCTTACCACCGGTTGGTAAACGCTTGAGATCATCCAATGAGAAGACCAATAGGCGACCGTTCTCCGATAAGCAAGCCACTTGCTTCATGCCTTCATGCACTTTGGCGGGTGCCAATGGCGCATCACCGGGTGCAAATTTGGCATCCACACCCACAAATGATTTACCTGCTTTGTTACGTGTGGTCATATCCGCCACATTGGCCAAGAAACCATTGCCTGACTTCATCGATAACAAGAGTAAGTCGTCATTGTGACCCGCGTAATACGCAACCATTTGAGTGCCCGCTGCCAAGTTTACGAAACCTGTGAGTGGCGAGCCATCACCTCTGGCACCCGGCAACTCTGCCACCGGCACGGTGTAAACACGACCATTGCTACCAAAGCCTAAAACCACATCGGTGGTGCGACACTCAAACGTGCCATACATGCCATCACCTGCTTTGAAACTGAATTGCTGAGGATCGTGATCATGACCCTGACGCGCACGCACCCAACCACGCTGAGAAATCACCACAGTCACAGGCTCATCGATGACCTTGGCTTCAGCCACGGCTTTTTTCTCTTCCTGAATCATGGTGCGACGCTCATCACCAAAAGCCTTCATATCGGCTTCAATCTCTTTGATGATGCGCTTACGCATATTGGCATCACTGCCCAAAAGACCTTCTAAGTCGTCTTTTTCAGTTTTGAGTTCTTTGAGTTCTTGCTCAATCTTGATGGCTTCTAAACGAGCCAATTGACGCAAACGAATTTCTAGAATGTCTTCTGCTTGGCGCTCAGATAATTTGAACGCGGTCATCAAGTCTGCCTTGGGCTCATCGCTGCCACGAATGATTTTGATGACTTTGTCGATATTCAGAAGGACCAATTGACGGCCTTCAAGAATATGAATTCTGTCATTCACTTTGGCCAAGCGATGCTGAGTCCGTCGCGTCACAGTTGAGACGCGGAACTCAATCCACTCACGCAAAATTTCTGTCAAACCTTTTTGACGCGGACGACCATCATTACCAATCATCACCAAATTGATGGGTGCATTGGACTCTAATGAGGTGTGCGCCAATAAAGTCGTGACAAATTCATTGACGTCAATGTTTTTTGTTTTAGGCTCAAACACCAAACGCACCGGGGCATCCTTGCTGGATTCGTCACGAACCGAATCCAATAAAGCCAAGATGGTTTGTTTGAGGTTATTTTGTTCAGCCGTCAAAGTTTTTTTGCCCACTTTGACTTTTGGATTGGTCAATTCTTCAATTTCTTGAAGAACTTTTTGTGTGGATGTGCCCGGCGGCATTTCTGTCACAACCAACTTCCACTGACCACGCGCCATGTCTTCGACGACCCAACGCGCTCTGACCTTTAAGCTGCCACGACCCGTTTGATAAATTTGTGAAATCTCTGCGGCCGATGAAATAATTTGTGCACCGCCCGGAAAGTCAGGACCCGGCACATGAGTCATTAATTCATCATGAGAAATCTTTGGATTTTTCATGAGTGCAATCGTGGCACTCGCAACCTCTTTCAAATTATGTGATGGCACTTCAGTGGCCATACCCACGGCAATACCTGAAGCACCATTCAATAAAACAAAAGGCAAGCGAGCCGGCAGCAGCTTTGGTTCTTGCATAGAACCGTCATAGTTGGGGATGAAATCAACCGTTCCCTCATCAATCTCATCTAAAAGCAAGCTGGCAATTTTGGTCAATCGCGCCTCGGTGTAACGCATCGCCGCAGCACCATCACCATCGCGTGAACCAAAGTTACCCTGACCATCAATCAAGGGGTAACGCAAAGAGAAGTCTTGCGCCAAACGCACCAAAGCGTCGTAAGCTGATTGATCACCGTGCGGATGGAATTTACCTAAGACATCACCCACCACACGAGCACTCTTCACAGGCTTAGCGTCAGCCCGCAAGTTCATCTCATTCATCGCAAATAAGATGCGACGTTGCACTGGCTTTTGACCATCCGCCACTTCAGGCAAAGCACGTCCTTTGACCACACTGATGGCGTAATCCAAATACGCACGCTCTGCATAGGTGGCCAGCGTCAATGAATCCACATCCGCCGTGTTAGGCACCACACGAGGGGCGGTAGTGACCAACTCCCCCGCTGAATCCTCGGACATTTCAGCAAATAAATCAGGTTCTTGTGATGAAGGTGTTTTTTTCTTACTCATGATGTCTTTTTCTACGAATGGATTCGTTAAATATCTGCTTCAACTTCATTGCCGCGCTCTTCTAACCAGGTTTTGCGCGCACCCGATTCAGATTTACCCATCAACATATCCATGGTTTTCACAGTTTCTACTTCACCCAAGGCACCTTCGGTGACCGGCAACAAACGGCGCGTATCTGGATTTAAGGTGGTGTCCCACAGTTGCTCTGCGTTCATCTCACCCAAACCTTTAAAGCGACTAATTTGCCAACTGCCCTCGCGCAGACCATCTTTGCGCAATTTATCTTCAATGGCGCGCAACTCGCCTTCATCCAAAGCATAGAGTTTTTGCGCAGGCTTTTTACCTCGTGCAGGGGCATCAACCCTAAAGAGTGGTGGACGGGCAATGTAGACATGGCCACGCTCCATGAGTTTGGGGAAATGCTTATAGAACAAGGTCAACAACAAGACTTGAATGTGTGCGCCATCGACGTCAGCATCAGACAAGATGCAAATCTTGCCGTAACGTAAATTGCTCAAATCAGGTTCATCATTGGCGCCATGTGGATCTACACCAATGGCCACCGCAATGTCATGCACTTCATTGTTAGCAAACAAACGATCGCGTTCTGCTTCCCAAGTGTTCAAGACCTTACCGCGCAAAGGCAAAATGGCTTGATACTCTTTATTGCGTCCCATCTTGGCTGAACCACCCGCAGAGTCACCTTCGACCAAGAACAATTCGTTCATGGCAATGTCTTCACTCTCACAGTCGGTTAACTTGCCAGGCAAAACTGCTACACCTGATGATTTTTTCTTTTCTACTTTTTGACCAGCACGGGTTCTGGCTTGCGCTTGCTTAATCACCAGCTCAGCCAATTTTTTGCCGTAATCCACATGCTGATTGAGCCAAAGGTCTAAAGCAGATTTCACAAAACCTGAGACCAAACGCACTGCATCGCGTGAGTTCAAACGCTCTTTGATCTGGCCTTGGAATTGAGGATCCAATACTTTGGCTGACAAGACAAAGGAGGCTCGGGCAAATACGTCTTCAGGCATCAGTTTGACGCCCTTTGGTTGCAAGGCATGGATATCAATAAAGCTCTTCACAGCATTGAATAAGCCATCACGCAAACCGCTTTCGTGAGTACCGCCAGCAGGAGTTGGAATCAGATTCACATAACTCTCACGCACAGGCGCGCCCTCTTCGGTCCAGGCCACCACCCAACTGGCCCCTTCACCCTCTGCAAAAGAATCTTCGCCAGGACGATTGGGGTCAGCAAAATGTTCTCCATCAAATGCTGGAATCACGACTGGACTGTGGCCGGTTTGAGCCATCGCCTCATCGAGATACCCTCTTAAACCTTGGGTATACAACCAAGACTGAGGTTCGCCACCCTTCTCTTGAATGAGGGTGACTT
>CAYVBV010000090.1:0-7498 GCA_964449745.1 uncultured Polynucleobacter sp.
ACTGCTCGTAGTTCACGCAGCACTCTTGCTCGTGTGCATCTCTTACAGCTAAATAAAGCTCCTTTTCTGCTTGGTCTATTGTATTCTCGTCTATTTTGGTCATACTTGTCGAGCGTTTTAAACTGGTAACAAGACCAACATTGTACTTTGTCATTCATTTTAAGTTTTTTTCACCGCAGTTAATCGGTTTTCTCTCGATTATGTGGTGTAATTTTTACCACTTATCTTGAAACGGAAGGGGAATTGAACCCCTCAGTGACAAACCTGATTTAATATTGTCACTGCCTACCTTGTCCGTTTTTTTTACATTAGAAAGGAAGATCATCCGACTCCTGAGTCCAATCGCTCTTACTTTCAGTAACGGTTGTCTTAGGTTGATTGAATTCTTTTTGCTCTGTCTTAGCTTTTACAAACGTCTTGAACATTGTACAAGAAATCTCTTTGATCTCTTTCTTCTCACCATCTTTGGTTGTCCAAGAATTTGTGTTAATGCTTCCTTCAACATAGATCTTATCACCTTTTTGAATTCCAGCTGCTCTTTCAGCAAGGGCAGGGATAGCAAAGATGCAGCGATGCCACTCTGTTTTCTCTTCCCACTTATCACCCTTTTTGTAACCGTCAGACGTTGCCAATGACAACTGAACTAACTTCTTACCATTCTCGAAGCTTTTAACTTCGATTCCACCTACATTTCCCAGTAGGACTACTTTGTTTACACTACTCATAACTTTAATAAATTAAATAAAAACTCTTTGACTTCTTTTTGGGAGTGTAGCCAAACCACATCAGCAGTAGAATCTTCTCTTACATAAAACTTTAGCATCTTGTATTTCAGCTTAGATGTCTCGGTAGCGAACCCTTTTGTGTCTATGTAGATCTTTTGTCCATCGTGATGAAGTACAAAGTCTACAATCATAGTAATAGGTCGTATCCACTTACCTTTGAATCTAAATCCTTCCTGCAAGAGTATTGTTCTTTGAAAGTCGAATTCTAGCCCCAAACTCTTAAATTGTTGGTGACAGAATAATTCCAGCTTGGAATCAAACTTAACACCATCTAACTCAATTTTCTTATTGCCGTACTTAGACGTTTTGGATTGGGTAATCTTTGCCATAAATATTGACTACTACTTCGCCATAGATAGACTGTGGATACTTGACCTCGATCTTAGTCTTAAGATTGTTCTCAGTCTTATTTAGGAGCCAATACAGGAACTTATCCCATAAAGTAAGGTGTTTCCTTAACTTGTTCTCTATTCGATCATTTAAGAGGTTCTTTTCCTCATTAGCAATCGCCTCCATAATTTCAGCAGCATCTTTCATTGCTTTGCTTTCCTTATATACGGAGAAGTTTCTTTCGATGATAGGTCGTAGCTTAGGCTCTGAGTATGTCTCAGGCTTCATTACCTTACCATCTTCACGGAATAAAGGCTTACCGTCAGGTCCCATCTTGGACATATTTGATCGGTGAACCTCGTCAAACAACATTACTAGACGATCAGCAAGACCATATTCATGCGCTGTACCATAGGTGATGTACAGGATATCACAGATTGCATCTGCAACATCGAGTAAATTCTTTGATTCTGCTAATTCAGTTACCTCTTCCTGTAGCAATGACTGACGTAGTTTTGCTCTTCTCTTAGGTAACATCTTTGGCTCAGATGGCATCTTGACATTGAATGCCTTCTGGAATTCCAATACTTGTAAAATTTGACGCTCCATACTATTATATTTTTAACAAATGTAAACAAAATTGTTTACACTAATGAATTAAATAATCAAACTTATAAGATAAATTTGACATATATTTGATATTATCAATTGATACTATCGAGAAGATCATATCTTCAAATATACCCTTGCCAATCTCATTCTCGTGAACCTTTTTGAATAGCAATTTCTTCTGATGATCAGTAGCAATATCGCCATCATTCATGACCAATGGAATCTTATGAAGCTTAATTGTTTTAGAATCATACTTCTTTTGCTTACCACGTTGTGGAATCTTTACGCTTATCGTAACGTCAGCACAATATATCTTTGGCTGAGGTTTCTCTTCAAAAATGTCAAACATATCAGAATATATCAAAGTCGTTATTAGGTTTTAGTGCTGTCTGAACGTAATCTTCGTCAGGTTCATCAGAATCATATGGATTCTTCCAAGCAGGAATGTTTGCATCAAACCTAAGGTGTATGTCCTCAAGTTCTCCATCCCTATGCTTTGCAATGATTGCATATCCATCGTCTGCCATAGGATTGTTATCCTTTTCCTCAGGAGACATATAGTAGCCATTACGATACAAGAACATAACAATGTCAGCATCCTGTTCGATATCGCCTGATTCCCTAAGGTCAGACAACATAGGTTTCTTATCAGTCCTGTGTTCTACCGCACGAGATAACTGAGCCAATGCTATGACAGGTATCTTAAGTTCGTTAGCCATATCCTTAAGCTTCCTAGATACATCGCCTACTTCATTGGTTCTGTTCTGAGCACCTGGACTTTGTATCTTCTGAATGTAATCTATGACAACGTAGTCAAGTCCTTCAGAGTATTTCATCTTATAGACCATTGAAAGCACATCAGTAATCGTGAAAGAACCTGCAACAATCTTCATGTTAGAATTGATGATTCGCTTCTTTGATTTCTCGTAACGCATAATCTCACGTGTCTCAAGTCTACCACGTTTGATGTGATATCCGGGGATTCCACTATCAACAGAGATAACTCTCTTCATAACCTGAACCTCATCCATCTCACACGATATGAATAGGCCTTTGTAGTTATTACGAATGGATGCGTGTTTCATTAGCCCCAAGGCATACTGTGTCTTACCCATAGCAGGTCGTGCAGCAATGATGATAAGGTTAGTAGGTTGCATACCTGATGTCAGGACATCGAACCTTTTATATCCAGTCTCTATACCGCTTACACCCTCTTTTGTTGAAGCATCAAGCATTTTCTTGTCTAACTCTTGGAGTAGTGATTCGTTATCGAAATCTTTCTTCCTGATGATAGACTTGAACTTATTATCCGTGATGTGTGCCTGTAGTGTGTTTATCACGTTCTGAGGATCATATGAATCATCAGCGGACATCTTCTCTATCTTCCTAGCTAGATCAATGTGTTCGTGACGTACACTTTCTGCTACCAAAAAGTATATTGAACTGCTTAATTCATTGGATCCAACAGCACCCATAGATACGATGTTGGAAACCTCTGAGATAGAATCACGCTTATACATCGTGTTCTTCTTCATTAGCACCTGACTGAGTGCTATGACATTAATCGGTTCTTGAGATAAATAAAGTTCGTATGCAGCTTCAAAGATTACTTTGTTTATGGGTGTGACAAACATATCCGAAGATACCTTACCCATTATATCGTGAATGGTAGAGGGGTGCATAAGCATAGAGTGCAAGACTATTTGCTCTGAGCGTAGCTGCATCTGATTCATATTACCCCCTTACATTAAATTTTGGCATCACAAAGTCGCTTTTCTTTTCTTCGGTAGATACATTGGTCCACTTATCAATTTGCTCCATCCTAGAGAAGTATTCTATAGTACAGTACTTGTAGTTGTTCTCTAAATGGAATTCATCTGCTTTAGCATTCTCCATTGCTGACTTGATGTCCTGCAAGGAAAAGTGTTTGAGTACTTCCTTGTATCTATTCATTACCTTCTTGGTAATTACTCTAGACTTCTTCTGGAACACCTCGTTAAAGATGTTAAGTATTTTCTCCACGTCATTGCCTGAGGCTGTTGGAGATGCGGACTCGACATCTTTCTTGACTGCGTTGAGGATCAATGTTCTCTCCTCTGAGAACGGACCGAATATTCTATCCAGTACATTCTCTAAATTTTTGTAAATCATGGTAGTTAATTTAAAAAGTCCTTAATACACTCTACATTCTTTTCATAGTTAATTGTTTTCTTTCTATGGTACATAAAATGGATAACGGTTGAATGATCAGTGCCAAGCAACTTACCCAAGGCAATCGTTGAGTTGTAAGTTGAGAACTGTTCTTTGTTCTCTACCCACCATAGCACTAAGTAGTGCTTCATATCCATTCTATTTTGTTTTCTGCTTTTTGATGTCATATCGTAGGAACTGACTGCGAGTTCCATTAGTTTATCATAAGCAGTAACTCCCTTGACATGGCCATTATTCAATAACCAATCTTCCCAACTCATATGTTTGTTTTTAATACCGGGGCGGTAAATGTAATTACTTTTCTGAATAAGTCATAATTGTTTCAGTAAATTCATCGAAGAATTTAATGATGTGATTGACATCTTTACCATCAGCATCAATAGTATGAATGATTGAGTAGTGCTGCTTCTCCATCTCCTTAACTACCTTTTCAGTATGTACTCGGATGAATCTAGGGTAGAAAGCATCTCTATTATCTTCCATCTTGTCTAGGTCATTCAGACAACTTTTAAGTTTAGCGTAGAATAAGATAAGTGATGTCTTCTTTCCAGCTGAAACCCCTTGAGATGATTCTTCTAGTGAATTGTAAATCTCTTGCAGTAAAGTGTGATCTTCTTCGACTAGAGAGTTCATTAGAGTCTTGGTATGGTATTCCATTAGAACCATCCACTTTGATGCCTCACGCTTAAATTGATACTTAAAGTAATCGCCTTGGTATATCAAATCATCAAGGTCATTAAGCGATGAAGATACTTTCATTACAGCACGAAGTAGTTTTACTGTGTCAGGATTAACAACTTCTTCTTGTTTGTTTTCTTCCATGTTATTCAATGTCTAGTTCTAGTTGATTACTTAAGATTAGGATCAGAGCCTTTATCTTTTCTTTTCTTGTCTCTCGTTTTGCCTGAAGGCTCTTGATGTCTTTATTGATCTGATTGATATCATCATTCAATTCTTTAATCTGAAGCAAGACATTTTCTTTGACTCCTGTTTCCATATTAGAATCCAAATATCGTTGTTATAGTCGCTATAATTATCGCAATAACGATTACGCTAATTAGAAACATAGTGCCATAAGCAGCCATTTCTTCCCTGCGTTCATCTCTGTTTAGTTTCATAGTTTATTTAGGTATTGTGATTTGTATCGTCTCTGATCCTTCTTTCTTGATCACAGCAGGCTCAACTACTACACCATCGTTATCAATCAACTGGGCAACTGACATAGCCTGAATCATCTGCTTCTCGATTTCTTTCTGACGTTCCTTAAGCTGTGCGATTTGGTCATTTATCTCAGACCATTCATCGTTATGGGAGTAGTCATAGGTAGTAGGTGTGTTCTTAACAACAACTGAGCAACCTAATACTTTCTGATCTTTATCAAACTTATACGCATCCTTAATAGCATAGTGCTTAAGTCCGCTCATGATTTGATCAGCAATTTCTGCAATACCCTTAGCTTTAACGTAAGCTTCAATTGGGTCTTCATATCCTCCATCAACAGAGGTTTTTACGATTTCGTTAGCTATATTAGAAAGGTTAGCCTTAGACAAATTATCCAAGGCTATAACCATTCCATTGCTATCTTCTTTAAAGATATCAATCATTACATAATAGATTTGTAGTGAGCATTACATAGTTCTTTGAACATATCCACATGGTCTTGTGGCGCATCAGGGAACTTAGCTACCGTATCCTTGGCCCATTGAATGAACTGCTTAGGATCAGTAATTGATTTAACCTTATCAAAGTAATCAGAGATGTTTTCCTCTTCAACTTCTTCTTCAGTCAATCCATCATCAAGAATCTCATCTACCTTATCCTGGATAGCTTTCTTGATTGTCTCATTCTTCATGCGCTTATCAGGATTCTTACCATACAACTGATTGTACTCAGCAACTAATGCATCACGCTCAGGATCAGATTCATCAGCTTGTGGCTTAAGTATACCTTTCACGTTAGCTTCATCAGGTACTTGCACTGGAGCAGGTTGTACATCCTCTTGTACTTCAGCAGGTGCAGATGCCGGCTTGAACTCAGGTTCTGCTTGCTTAGGTTTCATCTCGCCCCATTTGAATCGTAGCTTACCATTCTCATCTTTTGCAGCAAGGAATGATACACGACCATCAGTGAACTCAGAGTACCATGTCCAATCACGGATCTTAAGGTTGTACGTTTGCTTAGGTCTACCACCATCCTTTGACCATTCATTGTCATTAAGCTTGACAGAGATTAAAGGATAGTCATACAACTCACGGCCAATACCCCAATTGAAGCAAGCACGCTTGAATGAGTCAGAAGATTCACCCTTGGTGGCTTCAGTCATTGACTCAGTACCTACGTCAGATTTCCATACCCAAGCATTTGCATCATAAGAATACAAACCTACGTGGCAGAATAACTTACCGTTAATAAACTCATGCTTACGTTGCCAACCTAATGGACCAACAGCAGCATCTAATCGTGCCATATCTACACGTGCATCTTTGTATGCTAGGATCGTAGCATAGCCACCATTATTAATTGACTGTACTCGAAAGTCGATGTCACTAATATCTAGTGGTCTTGTTAGTTCGTTTAAATTCATTTGTGTAAAAGTATTAATATTAATAATCCTATTATGTAACCGAGTATCTCGTAGAATCTACCCTTAAGCATCGCCCTTTGCTTGGTTTAAAAAAGCTTCTTGATATTCCTGTGATTCATAGAATGATACACAAGCCTTCAATAAATCAGCGAATGCAGGCTCATCATTCATTGCGTATAGAAATGCTGACATCACATCACTTCTTTTTCCTTGCAGTTCAAATTTAAAGCTATCGCCATCGGTCTGCATTAATAGGTGTACTAATTGTTCTTTGCTCATAATTACCAGTTAAAATCTTGTTCTAATTCTTTGTTTGTATAATTCATTACATCATCCTGCACAGTAGAATATCTCATCAGGATATCTCTCAAGTCTTCACCAAGCATATCTGCAATTACAATGAAGGCATAAGAATCACGAGGAGTTCTACCGGACATTAGGTTGTAAACATTTTGATAGGCTTCCCAATTGCCAGGAACATTACGTTCAATTAGAGCTTCTTTGAGATGGATTGCGCCATATCGCTTCGATTTCATTAGGTCTCGAATACCTGTCTTCTTGTTCATAAGTGTTTTGATTTGATACAAATATAACAATTAAAGTTTTAATTACAAATAATTTATTTAGAATTATTCCTTTCTGAGATGATTTTCATTATGTAAGCTGAGGCATCCATAAGTTCCTCTAATAGATGCATAAGGAAGTCATCATCATTGTTTTCAGCTAGTGTCGTACCGTACTTATTGATACCAACTTGGCTTCGTTCATCGAACTTTTCTTTCAGCATTTCAATGACAGGATCTTTGATTGTCTCTATCTTGATTGGCTTCTCAGGTGCGTTGATATACACAGCGTTGATACCGTGTGTAGATGTTTGGTTATCTTTCATCTTTTTGATTTTTATAGTCAATAATAAATCCGACTGCTACTATGATGTTCATACCTATAGACATAATTACCTCGTGTATGTCTTCGT
>CAYVBV010000091.1:0-7433 GCA_964449745.1 uncultured Polynucleobacter sp.
TTCATGCCTTCGATCAAAGCAGTCTGGGCAGCAGTGGCCTCCACCAACTTGGCATTGTTGGCTTCACTGATGGCAAGGTCGGCTTTGAGGTTCATGAGATACCAGCCGCCCACACCAATGGCCAGCACTATGATCAGTGCCGCTATGGCTTTGATGGCTGATCCTATTCCAAACATGATTAGACGTTGTCGTAGACGATGTTAAGGCAGTGGATGAGATGCTGTTTGCGATCTTCCAAGCCAATGGTGCCGCCGTTGATCTTCTTGGTCATCTTGGTGTTGTCACGCTCGTCGGCCAAGGCGTTGAGACCGTTTTTGCTCCAGAACCAGCAAGCAGATTCCACAGCGCCTTTGAGTGTTTCAAGATATTCCACTACATCATCCACTTCCATGCCCACATCGTTGGCGAATCTAGTGTAGTTGTCTTTGCCTGTGAGTTGGATGGCACCACGACCACGGAATTTCCAACCGTCGCCGCTGTCCTCGTCGCCGTTGCCCATTCTGTTGCGATAAGCGCGATTGGCGATGGCTTCGGGGTTGCGATGGTACACATTGATGTCAATGTCATCGCCGAAATGACGTGGCCATACACGCTTGAGGCTGTCGCCGGAGTAGTTTAGGTTTTCTTTGAGGATGGTGAAGTCAGCACTTTCGTGTCCGCACTGCGCCAGGAAGGCTGCTACGCGATCGCGAGTGTTGATTTCGTACTTGGGAAGGAGTTCGCACAGCACTTCGTAGAGTTCTGTGACATCGGGGTTCTTGTGCAGGCACTCGGCCAGTTTTTCTTGGGTAAAATCAAAATCGAAACTCATGGTTCATCCTTGTTAAATTGGGAGCCTGTCCCACAAGGGTATTTATTTGTGGACAGTGATCGAGTTTTGATTACTTGATGCCAGCAGCGACACGCAAGCTCTCGGTGTACTCGTTTTTTGGGGCCTTGGTATCAACATCAACGCCGGCGGCAGTTTTGAGTTGATCGAGTTCTTCGCGGCCAAACAATTTGTGATATTCGTCCCTGGTTTCTGGTACTACATCTTGTAGATTTTCCAGCGTGAGATCTCGGTAACTACCGTGTTTGTGATACATGAAACTCCAATCGGCGATGTCTTCGCTGACTAGATGCATGAGGTCCGACAGCATGGCCATGATGTTTTCGCAGAGTCCAGGTTCACGTTCGGCTTCGGCAAACACGATGTAATCACCGTCGTTGAGTTCTCCAGCACTGACATCAGCGTCAATGATCCAGTCGTAGCCTTTTTCGATAAACGATACAAGGTCCTGCGCAGGAGACTTGCCGTCGACTTTGAAACTGATCACGCACACATCTTCGTCGCGTCCCATTTTGCTACGGAATTCGTCGATGTGGATCTTGTTTCCTACCAGACGTGCTAGGTCGCCTTGTTCAAGGCCTTCGCGTAGTTGTGTCATTGCTGTTCGATTTCTTCTTGTGACTTGTAGACATCGTCATCGATACCGGATTCGTAGGCTTGTTCGATGTCTTCGGCATCGATGTTCTCGCCTTCGAGTTCGAGACTGCCGCGATGTATTTCTTGCATGAGTTTCTTGGGCATGACGATTTCTACTAACCAAACTGGAGTTTTTGCCAGTTTGGGTACATGTGTACCGCCGCGATAGTCGTCGGGACTTTTTACTTGCACAGGATACTCAAGTTCTTCTTTCATGTAACGCACTTCGCAACCGTATTCTAGAAGACGTTCGCCGCCCCTGGGGTCGGGCATCATCTTGTAGGGCCACATAAAAATACAAGTTACGAAATATTTTTCGTAGCGTGGGCCTTCCACTAACTCGCCGTTTTTCCAGTTGTCGAACACATAGATATCAAGCTCGTCAATCACACGCTCAAAGTCCAAGAGGGTGTTGAGACTGCTGTCAGTCATGTAGATTTCTTTGGTGTTTTCTAATACGTCTGCGATGGATCTCATAGTGTAGTATTTATGCTTGGCAGCAAATGCTGACTATAACAAAAAAGCGGCCTAAGCCGCTTTTTGTCACTTCTTATCAGCCCAAACTCGTTCCATCTTGTCGACTTTGGCTGTCATGGCATCCAAGTCTTTTTGTGTGGGTTTCCAAGTGCCTGTGGTCAGGCTGGATTCTAGATACTTCTGGAATTTCTCGTTGGACTGTAGAGTTTGCAGTTGCTGGAGTACCTTGGGGTCCTGGCTGTTGGTGAATACCACATACCCGATGCTGAAGTTGGGGATAGTCACACCCACGGCATTGCCCAGGAAGTTGGCAGCCTGGGGATCTGTGCTGTAAGGGCAATCAAGAGCACCGGCTTCCACTTGTTTCCGAGCCAGACCTGAGCCGATCCAACCCAGGGTGATGTCACCGGCACGCACAGCATTGACTATGTCCTTGCTGCCACCGTAGGGCACGATCTTGACTTCGGCTCCGGCCTCCCGGAAGTTGTCTTCGTGGCGTTTAGTGGCGTACATGGAGGCCATGCCCAAGGTGTTGGTGCCTTTCTTGAATTCATGGCTGGTACCAGGCTTGCGGCAGATCCACATGGGAGTCTGTCCCACAAACACAGTGTTGTCGGCAGTGGCATAGCCCTTGAGTGGGCAAGAGATGCCCTTGTTGCGAGCACCAAACTCCATGGAACTGTTGTAGATGAAAACAGCGTTGGGCGTTTTCTTGAATGTGTTCAGGGCGTCTTCACAGGTACTGGCCTGATAGAAATCACTGCCCAACGCTTCTTTGATGCCCATGGCGAATACCGTGCTGGGCGAGGCTTTGTTACTGGGGTTTACCACGGTGATGTCACCGGCCCAGGCCGATGCTGTGGTTGCTAGGGCCACTAGGGCTGTCACGAGTCGATTTTTCATTGTAGTCTCCTATTAGGTGTAAAGTTTGAAAAATTGTATGTAGAGCCATATCAAGCGATCTCCCAATATGGCTGCGAACAAGAACGGCAACGGGCTCACTGCGTACTTTTTCAACAGCAGGCCCAGGGCCGTGAATGCGGCGAGTAGCACCATGTAAGTGCCCAAGGTTATTTCGTTGCTCCAGACATCCACCCCTATCAAGGCAGTGATGATGGTCAGCAAGATCCAACGCATGCGATGGTGTAGGTTTTCTATCAAGGCAACATAGACATCGATGAGATGTGTGCTCAACACATAGAACAACAACAAGGCGGCTGTCAGGGCAATGGCCACGAGATCCAGCACACGGAGCCCCGCGACGAAACTGGGCTCCAGCAAGGCTTCCCAGACAGTGATGCCTTTGAGATCCATGATGTTGCTCATGATCAAGGTGTTTTGATTGATGGGCAAGGCCAGTATCAGCAAAGGGATGGCACAGGTGATCACTGAACTGTTGTTGGCTGTTTCTGCGGCTATGATTCGTTGTTTGACATCGGGTCCTGCGGTCTTGTAGGCAGCGATGGCAGCTAGGCTGGCGCTGGGTCCCGGTATGAGCCCAGCGATGCCTCCTATAACGGAACTGCGCAGGCCCTGTATCACGCCCACCAACTTGGATCGCATGGCCACAAAGCCGGTGGCCTGCGACGATGGCCTATGGTCACTGAACACCACATCGGGTATCACTATGGTGCCCAACACCAGCATGTAAAAAGTGTAGCCCTGTACCAAGTACTCGAACTGGAACCATGAGTCTGGCAAGGCATAGTTTTGTTTTGGTCCCAGCAACAGGCCCAGGACTACCAAGGCCACGGTCCACCACCAGCGACGGTCCAGGAACAAGAAGCCTGCCAGGGCCAGAGTGTACACAGTGATCTGGAATAGCAGGCCATTGAGCCATGGCATGTCTGCGACATTGATGTAACTCACTGAGAACCACAGGAACACGGTACTGATGATGCCAGCCACTAAACTGCCCAAGGCCGTGGCATGAAGGAGTTGATTCTTTTCGGCTTGGTTCAAGGAGTCAAGGTCGCGTATGTAGACTAGACTGGATTCCTCGCCGGGTATCTTTGTTGTTATGGTGGCCACAGATCCAAAGAACTGACTGCCCGAAACCACTGCCAACCAGAATGTCAACAAGTGCTCCAAGGGCAAGTCGTTGTAGATATAGTAGAGCAGGAACGGACCAGTGAACACCGGCAGCGCGGGCAGGAGTCCGGTGAAGATGCCTACTATGATTCCTGCTAGGAATATGGCTATGAATTCTATCAAGGGAGGTCTTTCAGCAGTGTGTCGATACTATAATTTACCGGGGTAAACACAGTAGTATCCCCCACTTCAGTGGGTGGGTTTTAGGGTCCCGGTCCTGCTGGCTAATATGAGTTGTGTGCGGTTCTGTACACCGTACCGTTTGATGATGGCCGACACATGGCCCTTGACGGTGTCTTCGGTGAGATGTAGGATCTCGGCTATCTTGCGATTAGGCAGGCCCCGCTGTGTGATCAACTTGAACACTTCGGCCTGGCGATCGGTGAGACCGATCTCTCGCTTGCGCACCACTACCCGTTTGAGTTCGGGTTTGACTACAATGCTGGGCCAATGGCTTTCGCCACGAACCAGTGTCTGATATGCTGTCACTGAATGCGCAGGATCAAAGAATCGCATGCCCGGGATCACACCCAAGACATCGTTGCGTTTGAGTTTGACCAAAAGATCGGCATCTAATGGCTCGGGCACCACTACAGCGATGTCCACCCGCTGTCGTTCGGCCACGAAGCGCGACAACGAGGACAGCATGCTCAACACTTCGTCGATCATCATGTCATTTCTCTCTAAGAAGTCCAAGCGGAACACCACCAAGGCGTCCTCGCGTTCTTCGAGTTGGGTCATGAGATTGGGCCAGCCGGCTGTGATGGTTATGGCGATGCCTGCCTTGGCATGATGGTCGACTACATGCTGGATAGACTCCAACTCAACCTCAGAATCGGTGCTGGGCGAGAAGTAAATGATTTTTCGGGATTTGGCCATTTTGTTGATTTTACTATGACCGGGTGCCGGCTGTCAAGGCCGTAAATGCTGGTATGGAGGAATTTGCAAAGCCAAATATTTAGTCAGAAAAAAAATAATAAAACACGCTGTTAAAACATAATAGTCAAACACCGTAAATATTTTTGCGATTTGCTTTGAATCGCGATTTTTAACCAAGGAGGCACACTTGCCAAAACGCCGGAACCGTGTTGCGGTAGAACCCGCAAACAATCACAAACAAGCACACTATCAAGACAACACCATACAATTCGACAACTACCGCCAGCGTAATCGTGAAATAGTGCTGACACCCAAAAGCCTGGCACAGGAAGAGTATATAGATTTACTCACAGACACAGACCGCACCATCATATTCGCCACAGGACCAGCAGGAACAGGCAAGACCATGCTGGCAGTGTTGGCAGCCATGAAAGCGTTGCGAGAAGGCCTGTGTAAAAAAATTGTCATCACAAGACCCGCCGTGGGAGTAGATGACGAAAAACATGGTTTCCTGCCTGGAGACTTGAACCAAAAGATGGAACCCTGGACCCGTCCCATATTCGACTACATGGGCGAATATATGAGACCCCAGGAAATCGCAAGGATGCTAGACGAACAGATCGTGGAAATTTCCCCACTGGCATTCATGAGAGGACGCACATTTAAAGATGCGTGGATCATCGCAGACGAAATGCAGAATGCCACGCCCTCGCAGATGAAGATGCTGCTTACGCGACTCGGCGAAGGTTCCAGGATGGTCATCACTGGTGACACACGCCAAGCCGACAGGAAAGACCCCGACAACGGGTTGTTAGACTTCAAGCAAATAGTAGCAGATTATGATGGAAAATTATGTTATATTTCGGGTGTAGAGTTTGATGCACGGGATATACGTCGCCATCCTGCAGTAACGGAGGTGCTGAAGATCTATAAAGAAATCTAAATCACTATACAGAAGGATACAGGATCTCCGATAAATAAAGAAAAGTGTCGATTAACCATTTTAGGAGATTCTCCCATGCCATTTAATAATTCAAACCCCGAAACCGGGAGACGCAAAGTGCGATGGATCATCGCACACTTCCCGCTCGAGTTATTTGTTCGCGCAGCCAAAGCATTTGCTGTTGAAATCGAAAAACTCTGCCCCGGACAATTTGATATCGAAATCCATACCATGGGTTCTTACCTCAGAGCCTACGGTCATCAAATGGATCCCGCAACAGTTTCACTGATGAAAACCAGTGCTGTTCGCATCCCCGGACTCGAAGAGCCCGCACAAACATTAGCCAACTTGGGCAACACTAATCCCACCGCTGTAAAAACAGCCAAGGATTTCACGGAACTCGGAACTTGGTGGCAAACATTTTTTAGTCTCATGAAAGAAGGTCATTTTGAGTTGAGCCAAACACAGGTAAACCTGATCGGTGCTCACTTACATTCCGACTTCAATGCCATTGACTTGCCCTATCTGTTCAAGAACCACGACCACGTGTCGGAAGTGTTGGACGGTGAGATTGGTCAGAAGATCAGTGATCGAGTAGCCGAGAAAACCGGCGTACACGCACTGGGTTACACATACTCAGGCGGTTACCGCATCATTGGTTCCACAGAAGAGATCCAGAGTCTCAGCGATCTCGATTCCAAGACTTTCATCAGCTTTACAGCACCCAGCAACTTCATGTTCCGCATCGCTGACATCAAGCACCTGCCCCGTTATCTAACAACTGCCGAAGACATCGGCGACGTTGCTGAAAACGGTGGTGCTATCGAAACCACATACCTGCGTTTCGCTGGCAAGAATGTGCTCAAGACCAACCACAGCATGTTCATGACATCAATCTTGACCAGTGAAGGTTTCATGAGTTCACTGACACAAGAGCAAAGAGACGCATTCAAAGAAGCCGCGCACCGTGTGGCCAAGATTGAGCGTATCTGGAGTGTGGAAGATGCTGCCAAGTACGAAGAGCAAGCCGAAAGCCGTGGCGTTAAGATTGTTCCTGTAAGCGAAGCCGATGAACAGCGTCTGCGCACTGCTGCCGCCGAAGTATATCATCCTTCGACATTGGAAAAAATTGGTATTGACTCTGGTCTGGTCGAAGAAATCATCAACCTCGGTAAAAAGTACTAATCGTGTTTGCTGTCATTAAAAAACCGCCTTCGGGCGGTTTTTTTATTTTTCAATGACCAGATCGTAGATTTCTCGCCAACTGGCCAACTTGGGTATGGCTTCGTGATAATAATGCATGTTGTGTCCGTGTTCGACAAGTATGGGACGCAGGCCCAGGGTCCATCCAAGTTCAGCGTTTTCTACTTTGTCCTCAATCCACCATAGTCCGGTTTTACGATAAGGTGCCAGGGCCTCATCTTTGTCGGCACCTGTGGCCAAGCACACTACTTTTTCAAATACGGTATCGCCAAACAGTTTAGCGAGGTTCATTTCACGCAGTCGCTTTGCATTCTTGTCTAGGCTTAGGCTAGTGATGCAGTGGAACACGAAGCCATGTTCTTCGTGCAAGCGTTT
>CAYVBV010000092.1:0-7429 GCA_964449745.1 uncultured Polynucleobacter sp.
AGTAGGTTGTACAAAATAAAAAGGGGCAGGCCACTTGAAAAGCCCAGAAAAACACAAACCAGTAATGCCTTGGTTCTACTTGGCCCGGCGTGCTCGATAGACAGCAAGACTACCCCTTAAGTTAGGTAAAAACTTAATCAGTTGGCCATCATGGAACACCACGCGATCGAGTAATTGCAATCCAACAGCAGGGGCTAGAGCCTCAAAATCTGCGATCGTTAATACACGAACGTTGGGGGTGTCATACCATTGATAAGGCAATGATTTTGAAACAGGCATACGCCCCATCATCACAGCTGTCCGATGCGACCAATGTCCAAAGTTTGGAAAAGAAACCACGCACTCTTTACCCACACGAGCAATCTCACCCAAAATTCTGGCAGTTTGATGAATGGTTTGTAAAGTTTGGGACAAAATCACAGTATCAAAACTTTGATCTTCAAATAAAGCTAAACCACCCTCAAGATTTTGCTGAATGACATTCAAACCTTTTTCAGCACAAGATAGGACTTTGTCATCAGCCAACTCAACACCATAAACATGCGCTTGCTTGGTGGTCTTTAAATAATTCAATAAAGTTCCATCGCCACAACCAACATCTAATACTTGTGACCCTGGCTGAATCCATTGAGCAATGGCAGAAAAGTCTGAGCGCATCATGACTTCACTCCTTTTGCAATTTGCTCAAAATAGGCCCTGACCAAGCCATGATAGCGAGAGTCTTCTAATAAAAAGGCGTCATGTCCATGTGGAGCATCAATCTCGCCATAGCTGACATCCAATTTGTTATCTAACAAAGCCTTCACAATTTCTCGGCTACGATCGGGCGCAAATCGCCAATCCGTTGTAAAGCTCACTACCAAAAACTTTGCAACCACTTCCTTCATCGCAGCACTCAAATTATCTGCATAAGCTTTGGCAGGATCAAAGTAGTCTAATGCTCTGGTAATTAACAAATAAGTATTGGCATCAAAATAATCAGCAAACTTCTCGCCTTGATATCTGAGATAACTCTCCACCTCAAATTCAACATCAAAGTTAAAGTTGTAATCACTTGAGTCCCCCTCTGCACGACGCAATTCACGGCCAAACTTTTCAGCCATGTCGTCGTCAGACAAATAGGTAATATGCCCAATCATTCGCGCCACTCGTAAGCCACGACGGGGCTTAACGTTATGCGCGTAATAGTCACCCCCATGAAAATCAGGGTCACTCAAAATAGCACTTCGAGCGACTTCGTTAAATGCAATGTTCTGTGCAGATAATTTAGGGGTTGATGCAATCACCACACAATTGGCAACACGCTCTGGGTACATCATGCTCCAAGCCATCGCCTGCATGCCACCCAAACTACCGCCCATGACTGCGGCAAATTGCTGAATGCCAAAGTGATCAGCCACACGCGCTTGCGCATTGACCCAATCCTCAACTGTCACCACTGGAAATGCTGCGCCATAAGGTTTTCCAGTTGCAGGGTTGACGCTCATAGGACCCGTTGAACCAAAACAAGAACCCAAGTTATTCACGCCAATCACAAAGAATTGGTTTGTATCAACGGGTTTACCTGGTCCAACCATGTTGTCCCACCAACCCACATCGGCAGGATTGCTTGCGCTAACACCAGCCACATGATGAGAGGCATTTAATGCATGACAAATCAGGACTGCATTATTTTTTTGCGCGTTTAACTGACCATAGGTTTCAACTACCAAGTGATAGTCAGCAATACTCGCCCCGCTTTGCAGCTGAAGTGGCACAGCAAAGTTCAATGTTTGAGGAGTGACAACCCCTAAGCTCATGCTGAGAAAAGAACTCTCATAGGTAGTTCACTGAATTCAGTGGGGGATTTTTTAAATCCGCTTCTGGCATATCGATGCCAACGACCAACCACGTAACTCATCATCATGGCAGCTCTTGAGCTAACTTCATTGCCATCAGCAGACTGGGTCAAACGACCTTGAGTTTGAGCAATTCTTAAGGACTGTTTTAAGGAGGTTTCAATGCGTTCAAAAATCTGCAAAATTCGTTCTTGTAGACGCTCTTCCTCTAACCACAGCGCATCCCCCAATAGGACCCGAATCATTCCAGGGTTTTTTTCTCCAAACCCCAAAAGAACCATCAAAATTTCTTGCGCTTGACGATCGCCCGCCTCTTCTCGATCGGTGATTTGATTGATTAAACCAAAGATAGTTTGTTCGATAAAAGCGATTAAGCCCTCAAACATCTGAGCCTTGCTAGCAAAGTGGCGATAAAGCGCGGCCTCAGAAACTTCTAATCTTGCAGCCAAGGCTGCAGTGGTGACGCGATCACCCTTAGGGCTTTCAAGCATTTCAGCCAAGACCTGCAAAATCTGAATTTTCCTCTCTCCAGGACGCGGGCGCTTACGAGCTGGCGTAGCCGCAGTGCTTTCAGATTCTTCAGAAATGGGCGCTTGATTAAAAGGTGAGTTCATTTGAGTTTTTGCCAGCTTTTAAATAAATGATGTATTGATTGTACTTCTAGCGAGACCCTTCCTCGATTATGGGTGTAAGTCCTAACATGTCTTTTAAACCATACAGTCTTTATACCCAATTTTGAATACTCAAGTAAATGTCCTAAAGTATCGTCAACTAAAATTGCCCGCTGTGGGGCACAGCGATACTTTTTAAGAAGACGCTTAATCATCAAATGATCCGGCTTGGGTCGCCACTGGCGATGAACCTCCATGTCCTCAATTGCCTCAACTCCCTGAAAACATTGTTTGATTCCTAGCTCTCTTAATACTTGAGTGGCGTAGGACTTGGGGGCGTTGGTCAACAACACTTTTTGACCAGGTAGCCTGTTCAAAATCTGACGCAGACCACGCTCCCCTCGAACCATATCTGCTAAATCCTGAAGGTGCGCTCCCGATTGATCGTCAAAACGATGGGTTTCATGAAGAAATTCATGTGGATCCACACCATGATGCTTTACCAAACCCAAAAGAGTTGCACCATACTGGCGCCAATATTCGTCTCTAACCTGACTAGCCTGTTGAAGATTCAAATTCAAACGACGAGCGACATAACTCGTCATCGCCTGATTGATATACGGAAAAATTGAATGCGAGGCGTCGTGAAGCGTGTTATCTAAATCAAATAACCACAATGGTTGGCGCATGCCAAACCTCAATGTGAACGAATCATCGTGCCAAAGGCTTGCTCAGTCAAAATTTCTAAAAGCAATGAATGCTCAATTCGTCCATCAATGATATGCACAGAGTTAACACCACTCTTCGCAGCATCTAAGGCTGAAGAAATTTTAGGCAACATTCCGCCTGAGATGGTGCCATCAGCAAACAGAGCATCGATTTCTCGGGCAGTTAAGTCGGTCAACAGATTTCCATTCTTATCCATGACACCAGGAATATTGGTCATCATGACCAATTTTTCTGCTTTTAAAATTTCCGCCATCTTACCTGCCACCAAATCAGCATTGATGTTGTAAGCCTGGCCATCTTCACCAAAGCCAATTGGCGAGATCACTGGAATAAATGCATCGTCTTGTAAAGCTTTCACAACCGCTGGATTAATAGAATCGATTTCTCCAACGAAACCGATGTCTAACATCTCGCCTGCTTTTTCTTTATTAGGAATCATCATTTTGCGAGCATGTATCAAGCCACCATCTTTGCCCGTCAAACCAACTGCTTGACCACCAAAATGATTGATGAGCATCACGATATCTTGTTGTACTTCGCCACCCAGAACCCATTCAACCACTTCCATGGTTTCTTCGTCGGTAACACGCATCCCCTGAATAAAAGTTCCTGCTTTACCCACTTTTTTCAAAGCATCGTCAATTTGCGGTCCGCCACCATGAACCACCACAGGATTCATGCCAACCAACTTTAACAAAATGACATCGCGCGCAAAACCCTCTTTCAAGCGATCTTCGGTCATGGCATTGCCGCCGTATTTAATCACGATGGTTTTACCGTGATATTTTTTAATGTACGGCAAAGCCTGCGCCAAAACCTCTGCTTTGACTGCAGGCGAAACGTCTTTTAATTCAGCGAGTGGTGTGTTCATGCGCGGATTGTAAGATTAGTTGTGAAGCTTGGCTAGAATTTTTACTCATTTATACAAAAAGGCGACTTTAAGTCACCTTTTTGAGATGATTTCTGGGCAAACTAGCCCAGAATGATGGGTCCAGGACCTTAGAAATTACCCCTCAAGCCCACCCGAATTGCTCGCGCACCAGCAGGTGCAACATTGCGCAAAACAGATGAAGCATTGTGAGCCTCAACATCCGTGAGGTTCTCCACCCTCAAGAAAACATAAGAAGACTTCATTCCAGAAATGGCTGTTTTATAAGAGGCCCCCAAGCCAAACATCGTATAGCTTGGTGTTGCACCTAAATCATCGGCGTAACGATTTTGACGGGCCGCATACTGAACATCCACTTGGCTAGAGTACTTACCTTCTGTGTACACCAAGGCTGAACTCAAACGCAATGGCGAGATGCGCGGCAACGCACCACCCGTTGAACGGTTTTCACCACGCACATAATCAGCCTTCCAATCGATATTCAACTGACTGGCCTTGCCAAACAAGCTGGTAGCCAAAGGCAAGCGACCGTCGGCTTCTAAACCATACAAACGAGCCTTGATGCCTTGGAAGTTGTATTTGGGAACGCATACCTCTCCAGCGTCACAAGAACTTCCATCTTCCTCCTCGACTGCGCCATTTTGTATCAAGCCAATGAAGTTGCTGAACTCAGTCACAAACGCTCCAAAATTGGCGCGCGTGGTTGGGGTCTTGAATTTCATCCCTATCTCAAGCGTTGCACCTTTTTCTTTTTGATTATTGGCATTACCTTTTTCATAAGTCTCTGTGGCGTGATGCATGCCATTGGCATACAACTCATAGAAGGTTGGGGCACGCTCGGTATAAGACAAGCCAGTGGTAGCCGTCCAACCTGAACCCATGTCTTGACGATAGCCCACTGAGGTACTCAATGGTTTGAATTTTTTACTCTCAGCAGTAAATGGATTGCCTTCACCATTGTTACCACCACCCAAACTATCCACTTTGACAGACTCAAGTCTCAGCCCGGCGTTCACTGCTTTACCGGGTGAAAAGCTGAGCTCTTCAAAAACAAATACCGCCATGCTATTGGTTTGAGTATTGGGGACAAAGGTTGCTTCTTCGCTAGTGGCAGAAAATTTAAAGTCAGAACCTTGCACACCCCAGGCACCCTTTAACGGGCCATAAGCGGTTTGTATCGGTAAATGTGTGCCTTCAATGCGACTGTCCCAGCCCTTGTTTTTGAAAGTTGATTCAACCACACCGCCAGCAGATTCTTCGTGTTTGTAATCAGTCGTACTGAATGAGCCTCTGATGGATTCAAATGGGCCTACTTTACCTGCTAGGTTTCTTTGCTCACCTCCGATTGTCAACTTATCTTGTTTTAATTTGATTCTGGTTGGCTTTGTTAAGTCATCTCCCTCATACAAACCTGTACCGTAGTCGTTCTTATAGCTATCCACTGACAGGCCCAAATATCCATGGTCATTGGTCAAAGAAAATCCCAATGCACCACTTTGTTGATCAGCATCACTGTTTAACAATGTGCCTGAATTTAAAGACTCGCCTCGACCGGCTAACTTGGGCACTTTAAGGTTATCTGTTTTTCTACTTGAACCATCAACATGCAGTGCGAAAGCATCATTACCGACAGTTACCAAGCCAGCGGCCGCTTTTTCTGATTCTGCACCGCCACCCCTGATCTCAGCCCTTCCTTCTACTCCCTTCACGGGGGCTTTGGGAATACGGTGATCAATGACGTTCACAGCACCACCAATGGCGCTCCCACCATACTGCAAAGCAGCTGGTCCACGAACCACTTCAACCTGTTCTACCAATAATGGTTCTATTGCTACAGCATGGTCATATGAAAGTGTTGAGGCGTCCAGGCTAGCGCCGCCATTGTTCATCACTCGCACACGATCCCCATCCAAGCCACGAATCGTTGGTCGGCTTGAGTTCGGTCCAAAATCAGTTGAACCAACTCCAGGAAGGCCATTTAATGTTTGACCAAGCGTACTACTTTGTTTTTGTATCAACTCATCGCCACGTAAAACACTGACGGGTGAAATTAAATCATTGATATCCCCAAGCAATGGATTGGCAGTCACAACCACCGGTGACAGAGTTTGTTGAGCTTGAGCAACAGAAATTGAAATGGCAGCCAAAGCTGCAGCACTAATCGCAGTGCGGATAAATACTTGCATGTCATTCTCCTAAACATAAATAAAAATCACGCCTTGGGCGTGAAGAAATTTCAATGCTTAAGAGCGGGGTGGGCCTCTGACATCAAAGGGGCGATAAGCCTCAATGGAAACCTGATAGTCTGAATAAGACTTGATGAGGGCATGAGTCAAATCAATTTGGGGTGACGCCAAGGGCAAAGCAGGCATCGCCAGACTCAATGTTTGCGAATCGTATGCAGAACAATGATGATCTTTTGTGGACTCCCCAAAGTTCCACGCAAACACCGATGAATGTTTCTCACACTCATGGATTACTTCAGCATGGATATTGTGGATATAACTCTCATGCTCATGGCTTAGGCCATGCGCAATTCCATGAGAGAAACCTTGCCACTGAGCAACCAGCAGACCAAAAAAAACTAAAACAAGAAATAAAAATTGGCGTAATGGACGCACGTCAAAACTACTTAGTTACCAAATAGTTTTTGACGTAGTTCTCTGCGCTCTTGAGCCTCAAGGGATAAATTGGCTGTTGGTCGTGCCAGTAAACGAGGAATACCAATGGGTTCACCCGTTTCTTCACACCAACCATAATCACCAGACTCAATGCTTAAAAGTGATTGTTCGACTTTTTTCAATAACTTGCGCTCTCGATCACGCGTCCGCAACTCCAACGCATGCTCTTCTTCAATTGTTGCGCGATCCGCAGGATCGGGCACCAATACGTTTTCACGAAGATGCTCTGTTGTCTCATTTGCGTGAAGCAGTAAATCTGCTTTCAACGCCAATAGTTTGTTTTTAAAAAACTCTAGTTGAGCAGCATTCATGTAATCCTTTTCAGGCATTTTCAAAATATCTGCTTCAGTTAATACTTTCTTGCTCATCTCTTGTCCTTTCAGGACTCTAATCTTGTCACAACAAAATACATTGTCTTGAGCTATTCTTTCACGAACCTTTGTAGCTCTTTCTTAAACCCAAATATTACCTAATTTTTATAAAGGCTCAGGGCGCGGATTCTACTCCAATCTTGGAAGATTACACCAAACATGTTTCCAGGCCACCCAATAAAACATCCTTAGGCAAGTCTTTTCCGATAAAAACCATCCGGGTTTCTTTTTTATCTTTACCCCAAGGGGCGCCTAAATCAGTGCCCATCATTTCATGAACCCCTTGAATAATGACTTTCCGAGCATTGCC
>CAYVBV010000093.1:0-7336 GCA_964449745.1 uncultured Polynucleobacter sp.
CCGAGATGTACCGTTTAGTACCTGCCTGGGCTTCAGACATTGTCAGAGTTGATATATCCAATGTTGGAACGGCAGTGAGATCATCGAGCACAAATCCCACGGGATTGGTATCTCCGGCCACGGTGTGCGATAATTGTAGATCGTTGTAGCCGGGATTCAGCGACGACAGTGCTACACCAATTCGGGCATCAAAAACTTTATAAAAACCAGTGGGGTATGTGCTGGCAGAAATCGCAAGATGGGCATCTCTGTCATCAATGACCTCCAGCGACGAGTATGTTCCCACTGCGTTTCCTGTGTTTGAAAACGCTGCCGATCCATCGTCAACGCCGTTGATGCGAGATACCAATGTACCACTGACTGCGGTATTGGCGTCAGTGACAGTATTGGTGGTCACTGTGGAAACACCCACATAACGAGTGATGTTGGAACCAGCCGGCTTCAGATTACCATTGGTGTTGTCTACTGTTTGAGCAGCCAACCTTGGAGAGTTTCCAGTGCTGGTTGATGCCATTGTCAATGGCTTGCTCACTAAATTATCAGGTGGTGTTGGATTACTGCGTATGTTGATGTAGTTGGTCTTGACTTCGCTGTCAGTCTGGCTGATGGTGTCGGGGGTTCCCGATATATCCAATGTCACAGTTTTATAACCAGACGTTGCGTAAGAATGAGTTATTTCAAGTGCCGGTGACCCAGCCGAGCCATTGGTTATACTGGTATTTGTGACGCCATCGCCCCATGACCAGTTGTATGACGAAGCATTTTGTGATTGGTTGTCAAAAGAAAACAATCCGCGGTCTAAGCCATTGTAGTCTGTGAACACATAGCCGGTGAATTCGTCGTCGCCGTCTCGATCACTGACTGTGACTGCTGTGCCCGAAAAATCTGCTCTTACGTCGGGTTCAACAACAATGGTAGTGGCCGCCGACTCAAAAGGACTTTGGCTATGACCATTTATCACAGCAAGTTTTACATCATAGGAGCGAGACACACCGGCAGACTGATCAGCAGTGCTGAGTGCAAATGTATGAGTCAGCGTCTGACCGGGGTTTCCTAAAACAGTTGAGTCGATACTGACTGTGTCAGATGATCCGTCGTCCCACTGCCATTGATATCTATTGTCGGCAAAGATCGCTGTGACACCGGGATCTGTGGCAGTGGTGTTGTCAAAAGAAACTGTACCACCGGATGTCAACTCTTCATTGACCACTCGTGTTACATTGGCTGTAAACGTAGGAGTGTGAGTGCTGTAGACATAGATATACTGAGCATCGCTGTCTACTGTAACACCTGGCGCTGGCCCGGCTGTGCTACTTGAAGCCGACAGTACTATGCTGTAACGAGCATCCCCACCGTCGTTGGTATAGTTGTGATACTCTCCTACCCACTCGGGATCGAGAGTCTGTAGTTGTCCATCGCCCCAATTGATTTCGTAGCCGTCGGCATATTGACTTTGGTTACTGACCAACAATCCGGTGTCATCCCCAGAGTCCAATACGTCGGTTGCCAATTGGAAAGCAGGTATGGGACTGGGAGTGTAAAGAGTAAAATAATCTTGGCGCACTTCTTGGTCTACTGATCCTCGTGCTCCGGCATCAAGGTCACCGGCCAGTGTTCCGGTGGTATTGTAGGCCAACACAGATACGGTATAAACTGCACCATCTGCATCATCATAGGTGTGTGTCACTGTGGGCGTGGATGTGGTAACTGGATCGCTACCGTCGCCAAAGTTCCATTCAAAAGAATCGGGATTGCCAACATATTCAGCAGTGAATTGCACAGTGCTGGGACTGGGACCTTCGGTGATGTCTGATGTGACTCGCACTGCGCCAACATAAGTGCCCTTGGCAATATTGAGTGCTACTTGGTTGAGGTCATCAATGGCATCGGTGACTTTGACTTGATCTGTCCAACTATCCCAGGAAGCATTTTCGTTTAACGAACTGTCAGTGGGCGTGCCTAGTATGATACTCATACCAGTGGCACCAGTTGCTTGTGCTAGACTGCCTACATCACTCCAACGTATGTTGCCGGCACCGTCGGTGGTCAGTACATAGTTGTTGTTTCCGCCACCGATGGTGATGTCGTTGGGCGTTCCTAGATCCAATGGCCCATCGATACCAGATATTGAAGTGCCAGATATTTCTACGTTGCCAATTCGAGCGTCGCCGTTGACATGCAAAGGATAGTCAGGTCGTTGGTTGATACCAATCCTGAGATTATTTACATCCAGGTAAAGAAGATTGTCTTCTACACGTAGATCGACTCCCTGGCGTTCCAGGTTGTCGACTAGCATTGGACCTGATATCTTACCAATTGCCATGTCGGTCCTTATACAGCATCGGTGCTGTTGAGTTTATGTATTACAACGATAGGTTGTCCAGCAGTACCACCGGTACTGGGGTCAATGTTGATCTTTTTATTAGCAGTGGCACTGGGTGTGATCCCGTCGGCTAGGTAACCTGGCGTATTGAAACTGTAGTTGACATTGGGCTTTTGATATACGCCGCCAACAAACACCAACACCGAGTTCTCGTCATTTGCATATCGATCAAACGACATATCTCCGTACTCACTGACTCCATCCTGCGTACTAAATGTATCAACGACAATATCTACTTCGCCAATCTTGGCTATCTGGTGCCAGGCATTATTAAAAGAATATTCAAGTTTTGATTCTTCTGCATTGAATCTCAGTTGGCCATCTACCGTAGCATCGGGCGCCACAGAGGTAGTGGGCACAGTCGGAACTCTAATAGAGTAACTGCCTGCTTTTAATTCGGCGTTTTTAAGAAATCGTCCCATTGTTGTTTACCTTTAGATTTCAATATAGCTCACTGTGGCTCTTACTACATCGGCTTCAGTTGCCGAAGCATAAAGAGCATCACCGTCGGCCATGATCATCTTTTCAGTATCAACAATGAATGTGTCGTTGGCAGTTATAGTCAGAGCGCCATAAATTTTGTGTTCGTTGCCGAGTGTGCTACCAGCAGGCACGGCATATAAGTCAACTGTCACTGGAGCACTATGAGAATTGTACAGGTATATCACTGACACTGCTCGATCATTGACAGTGGGAAACAAAGGTGTAGCAGTGCCTATGTCTGCATGTAGTCCGAGTGTTGAATTGTTAAGTGCCATTTATTCTGATCCCAATTAAAATATCAGCGAAAATATCATCGCTTTTTTCTTGACAACAAGTTCTTGAGCCTCGCCGCCGGAGTTGTCCACTAGTACACCGGATCCACCCGAACCCACTGTACCAAAATATAATCGTACATTGTTGTCATTGCTGTCAACAATTGAAAAGCCTTCCAAAGATAAATCGCCGCCGAGTTGTGGAGTTTCGTCTTCGACTACATTTTCTAAGCCGAGACCAGAACCCGCCGATGACAGGATATTGGTCCAAGTGGATCCATCGTTGGTGAGTTCCCACTTTTGTTTTTCTTCGTTGTAGCGTAACCCAACGTCGGCTGCTTGACCACGATCGATCTCGATACCAGCAGTACCCAAAGTGATTCCTGTACCGGTTTCTCCGTCGTTGAGTACGATAGTGTTGTCAGAAATCGACGAGTCAGCGGTGCTGATAGTCGTCTGAGTACCAACCACATTGAGGTTGCCATCAATGACCACTGTGGGAGATTTAATGGTATAACTATCGCTTACGATCTTTTTTGAAGGCATTTTTAAATTCCAAGGTATTCCTAATATTTATGCTATCGTTGATCAGGGGGCCACCAGACCAACTATGTCACCAATGGCGTTTTCTGCACTTACCACCCATTCGTATGTGGTTCCGTCGGGATGCCATACAAGGTCTTCGGTGATCTTTGTTATGTTAAACTGACCGCGTGTTTTATGAGTGGCTGTGATGGTCATTTGCCCTGGGCCAGTTAATTTTGGCACTAATTTGCAACGGCTGATGCCTTCATCTGTTTTTACCAAAAACGAGTTTTCCCCGCTTTGCTCGATGATGTCTCCTACCATGCCTCGACTGCCAGCAACCACCCATGCATTACTGGAGATCATATCGCGACTTCCGCGAAAATATTTCTTACTGAGTCTAGACATATTTTTTCCTTATACACGCTATTTATAGCCAACAAAAAAGGGCCTTGCGGCCCTTTTTTGACTTCCCATCCCTTTGGAAAGATTTACTGGAACGACAGGTTTGCCATGGCGATTTCGCTGAGGTAATCACCAGCGTTGCCGAGCGACGAAGCTGTGTTTGTCAACTCAACATAACCATAACGTGTCATGAAGCCAACTACGGGCTCTAATGTTGCTGGGTCGAGAACAACACCAGAAGACATGAGAGGAACGTAGGGGCAGTAGAACGCAGCAGCGTCGGCTTCGCTTGAACCCTTGTAACCTACGAGGACAGGAGTTGTGTCGGAAGCATAGCTGTCAACGTAAACACGCATAGCGCCATTCAGTGTACCAACGAACTTGGTGTTTGTTGGGGCTTCGAATGTACCTTCTGTGCTACGAGCAAATGCAGAAGTTGTTGCAGACTGCAGAACTGTCAGTGCAGCAGGCGAAACGACGGCCCAGTTAGCAGCACCACGACGTGTGCGCTGAGCGATCTTGTTGGCTTCGCGGTTGATCAGAACAGCCAGGGCAGCATGCTCGTCACCAACGAAAGCGGCAGCACGGCCAGCAACTGCTTGAACAGCAGCTTGGTCGTATGTTGCGCCTGTAGCAGCCAGGCCACGCAAGGAACCGAGGATCTCTTGATCGATTTCAACGGTGATCTCTTGTGCCAGAGCAGCCATGATTTCTGCTTCAACGTCCAGGCCATGCATGGCTTGTGCGTCTTGAGCAGCTTCAAATGTCCAACGAGCAGACAGTTTACGAGTTTTAGCCTCGACAACTTGCTTCAGGATTTGGACGTTGATACGACGGCCGGGTGTACCTTCCAGGCTGGCTGTAGAAGAAGCCTTACCATTGGGGTCAGTACCTGTACCGGAGTACGCAGTAGCGATTTTGAATGGGCTCAGAGCCTCATCGCCTGCTGTTACGTTGTCATTGCTGTCAGCGTAACGAACACGCAGGGTGTGGATTTGGGCCACTGGGCCTGTCATGGGCTGTACACCAACGATTTCGTTAGCGATAACTGTAGGCATTACTCGACGGATAACAGGCAGGATCACACGGTTCAGTGTGGCTACGTTACCAGAAGCAGTAGCACCGGCAGTAGCCGATTCAGACAGATACTTCTTTGTGTTTTCAAGGATAACGCTCATGGATGTGCGCTTGGAACCTTGCAAGCCTTCGAGCAGGGCTTCTTTGGTCTCGCCCCAGCGGCTTTCTAACAATGCTTGTGTCATTTTTACTTTTCTCCTATAGGGTAAGTTATTTGAGCCCTGCTAATCGCTTGATCTCGATGACATTGCCATCATCTTGAGCGGCGACGGTTTTATTAGCAGTTTTATCTCCAGTCACTTCGACTCGGCTCTCTGCGACGACCTGTTTCTGTGTTGCCTTGGTGGAACCAGAGTTGAGGACGGCCGGGAGATATTTGTCATATGCAGCCTGAAGTTTTTCAGTTTGCACAGACTCCAACAGTTCGCTCATTACAGCGGCTTTTTCTTTGCTCAAGGGTTTGAGCAGATCGGCCATTGTAGATTTGCGCTCTGCAGATTCTTTGATAATGCGGATTTCTTTTTCCTTGGATTCAACCAAGGCCGCTTTGGCTTCAGCCGCCTGAACCGCTTCAGACAACTGTTGCTCTTTTTCAGCGATAGATTCGCGGAGTTTTGCAATTTCTTTGTTCTCATTGAGATGAGTCATTGCGAATTCACTTGCGAATGCTTCAAAGAGACGACGACCGAACATGTTTTCACGTGCTACGGTAATGTCCTCTTTGAGCTGAGTCATTTCAGCTTCTAGATTCTTGGTTACACTCTCTTTGACAAGAGCAGATGCTTTCTTGACAAAGTTAGCCTGGATCTCAGCCATTTTTGTTTTGGCTTCGGCGATCAAACGAACTTTGGTTTCAACGACTGCTTTCTTGTCCTGATCGAATTCTTGAATCTCTTCGGCCAGTGCAGATGTAACAAAACCTTCGAGGTGAGCAATTTTGCTCTCGTAGGCTTTGCGATCTTGACGCAGTTCTTTGATTTCTTCGGCAAGTTTGCCAATCATGAACTGATCAAAACGTTCTGCGCTTTCCATCATGCGAGTATTAAACTTTGCACGATCTTCAGCCAAGGCAGATTTCTCTGCTTGGAACTCTTCGATTTCAGATGTGAGAGATTCAGTGACCATTTTGTCCAGAGCTTCAACCATTACTGATTTGTCATGTTCGTAGCGTTCAGCGAATTCTTCACGCAGTTCCGCACGTAATTGCTCACGTGCTTCTGTGAGCTTGGATTCCCAAGCTTCAGAGATGGCCTGCTGAGTCTCTTCGTTGATGATGCCACTGTCTAACAATGGTTTGATAGCATCTAACATTTTGGACTTTTCTCCTGTGTTGTTTAGATCTTAAGATCTTTGATTAGGCGCACCACTGCCTCTTTCAGGTACTTCTGTACTCTTTGATCGGTGCCAGCGTCGCGGGCCATCTCAAAAATCTGAGCGCCACCACGCATGTTCATGAGTCCTTCGTAGATAGCAGTTGGGTAAGCATGAGGAGCACTGGGCTGTGCAACAACGTCAACTGTGACGATTTCAAAATCACTGACGTGACCCGAACCTTCGTTGACATTGCCGGAACCACGACTGGAAACGCCAAGTTTTACACCGGCTTCCAGCATGCTCTTGACAAGATTTCCCATTGGAGTGGGAAGAATCTTGAGCTTGCCATGACCACAAGGACCGTCCATCCACATTTCCGTAATCATGTGCGAGACACGATCAAGGTTGATCTTGAGATCATCTGGGTGATCTACTTCACCCAGAACGCTGTAACCACCTTTGATTTGCTCATTGATGGTTGACACAGCTTTCTCAATTTCGTGGATAGGATACACACGCTGGTTGGCGTTCTTCACGCCTCCCTCGATGAAAATACCTTTCATAAAGAGATCCTTGCCATCCTGGCCAGATTCAACAATCATGTTGGCTCGGTCGAATGTCAAGTTTTCTTTAAGATAAACGGTCATTTTTGTGTCCTATTATAACTTCTATCTATATTACTCGGCTGACTTTGCAGCAGGAGCTTTTTCTAAACCAGCTTTGCCACCGGGAACGTTCTTGTTACCAGCATCGCTGACGGAAGGAGACTTGACTTTGCTGCCGGACTCTTCACCACCTTGAGCGATGTTCTTGGAAGAACCACCCATGTCGTTTTTACCAGCAACTACAGAAGCCTTGTTGTCGGCGCCTTCGGTGT
>CAYVBV010000094.1:0-6987 GCA_964449745.1 uncultured Polynucleobacter sp.
CAAACATCTGATCAAGCCTGGCCTTTAGTTCTGGTAGATAAAAAATATTCAAGATCGACACCGTGGATATAGACAGTATCTTGTGAGGCGTTCCACTGGCCACTAGGCGCTGTTTCAGTTTCATGAGATTGTCGTGTACTTGCCAAAAATCCAATGGGTGTCTCACGTAGCCGAAGTGTTCGGGAATAGCATCTATGCTGACACCTATTTCGAGATGTTTGAATTCTGTGATGCCGGGTACCCGAGACACCACATCGGGACTGCCGTTGGTATTGACATAAAGGTCGATGTGTTTGCTGTTGCCGTCGTCGACGATATGGTTTAACAATGCTATCACTTTTTTGTTATAAAGAGATTCCCCACCGTAGAGTTCTATGCGTTTGAGATCTCGAGCCATGACTCTTAGATCTTCAACTTGTTGGTCGCTCCAATTGCTTTCTTTGATCCCAATATCGTAGAACTTTTTTTTGCCTGTTACTTCCCCCAACTTGTTGGCATCCTGGATCCACTTGGAGCTGTCTTTGGGATGACAACTACGGCACTTGGCATTGCAGACATTGCCGTTCTTGATACTGAGTATCATGGGTCCTTTTTTCCATTGCTCTGTGGGCATGCCCTGGAAAAATTCTTTGAGTACAGCAGTATCTCTGAATAAATCCCACTCGCTGATTTTTTTTATGTTCTTGGGATCAAACATCCTGACTCTGAGACTGGCTTTGCCGTTGTCTTCTTCGTTCCAACAGCGGTAACAAAGGCTGGGCCTTTCTCCGTTCAGGAACTGTTCTCTGAGTTTTTCTAATTTGGGGCCTGTCCACTTGTCTGCAATGGACCCCGAGTCCTTCCATGCAGTGCCACCAAGGTAGGGGCATGGACTAAAAGAACCAGTGGGGTGGGTGGTTAGTTGAGTAAAAGGTGCTATACAAAAGTGCTTGGGGAGAGTGTTCATTGAATATCCGTCAATAGTGCGAAAGTACTATGTTATATATCTCTACCTATCCACCCAGACGTTAAATGGTTGCTTTGGGCACATTAGTAGAAACCATTAAGTAGAAACCATTATATTTTCATAGAATGATGTTGCAGTGCATGATAAATACATGCCTCGGGCCCTTGCCCACGAAGCACGCCCAGACATCAAACTCTCACAAGGAAAGAAGAAAAATGAAGAACATCTACGAAGCATTTGTTTCGTTTTTTAAAAAACTATTTGACGGTATCGCCGAAGCCCGCATGGCCCAGGTACAAGAAATGATCCGCACTCGCCAGTTTTATTGGGAATAACATCGTGAAAAAAATATTGAAATCTATCGCTTGCTTTTTTGAAGAACTGGGTCGTGCTCGCGCTGCCGCTGAGTTATCACGTGCTGGACGCTACGAAGAAGCCAAAAGAATCGCCACGGAGAAGTGCTCGTGTTGCTGAAATTACTGAAACGCATCTTTGGTCGCTACGAGCGTACCTATAACTCCGCACTCGAAGAGTACATCGTTGCCAACAATCCACAGAGCACTGCCGACGTAGAACGCCTGACCAAGCAGTACGATCTGGCAATACAAAAAGGATTCTTTGTATGACAAACTGGTGGCCCGTCACGGACGAAGAGTGGGAACAATTAAACTATCCCCGGAACAAGCAGAAGTAATTTCTGCTTTTTTCAACTTACCTATCTACAACTACATACGTTGGAGATACGGTGCCGCTTGGCAGTGGTACTGGCTAAATTGGCAGCAGAACCACGAACTATTGATCTAAAAATACCATCTAGGTAAATACTAGTGTTCGACAGCAGATCTATAGATCTGTGTCCTGTTCTAGCAGTCAATCCCGTATCTTAGATAAATACATTTAGGATATATCTTAATCCAAATTCCTAGGAGAAATAAAGAAATGACAAAAACTCTGAAACTTCGTTGGGTACTTGCGCATGTGCCCTATGATCTGTTTCTGCGTTCTGCCAATGCTTTTTCTCGTGCCGTTGCTGAAAAAACCAATGGTGCCATCGAGATTGAAGTCATGGGCAAAAACGAGTGGATCGAAAAATACAACGGCGGTCGTGACATCACCAATCATGAATTCATGAAGTTGGTTGACATGGGTGCCATCGAAATGAGCCAAACATACTCGACAGTGTTGGGTGCATTTAACAAAGAATGGTACGTCCTTGACATGCCTTTCCTGTTCAGTGACCATGACCATGCTGCTCGCGTACTCGACGGCGAAGTTGGCGAATACCTCAAAGACACAATGGCCGAATCAACAAATGTAAAGCCTTTGGCTTTCACATACTCGGGCGGTTACAAGATGCTGGCCCTGAACAAGCGTGCCGAAAGCATCGAAGATCTCAAGGGTATGAAACTGCGTTGTGCAGGCAACCCCATCTCCGAGACATACATCCGTGCCATTGGTGCTGAGCCACAGGCCCTGGGTGTTGACGGTTTTGCTGACGCTGTTGCAGCCGGTGAAGTTGAAGGCGGCGAGAACGTGTTCCCACGTTATTTCCGTAGCAATGTTGACAAAGTGACAACCACTGTTGCCAACACCGAGCACAGCCTGTTCCTGACAAGCATTGTTATCAACAAGAAAACTTGGGACAAACTCACTGCTGAACAGCAAGAGATCCTGCGTGAAAGCGCACAGATCGCTGCCAAAGAAGAGCGTCATGAAAGCCTGGTAGACGGTGCCGCCGCTATCGAGCGTTGCGCTCAAGAAGGCATTGAAGTTGTTGAGTGGAGTGACGAATCCATCGCTGAATTCAAGGCCGCAGTTGAGCCTGTGTATCAGCAGTTTGCTGACTACTTCAGCAACAAAGATATCGTTGACCAGATCAAGAAAGCCTAAGTGCTTTTGCTTTAAAACAAAAACCCGCTTAGGCGGGTTTTTTGTTGGCTATACGATCATAAAAAAACACCGCACTAGGCGGTGTTTTTACTTGGATTATTCCTTATTAGGGAATAAAGACCAATGGTGTTGCATCAAATTCTGTTCCGGCCACTACTTGCTTGTTGTCAAGGTCCAGGGATTCGAGGATGCTGAGACCTGTGTCGGGGTCAGTGCCGTCATAGACTGCAGGAACGGTAGCGACAAAAACCTCGGCGCCGTTGTTGCTGGCCCACTCAAGCAGAGAACGAATCACTAAGTCAAAGTTGAAAACGAAGCCCAATTCTTCAATTGGTGTGAGATTGATAAATGCACCTGAACTTTCCGAACCTGGGTAAGCAGCACGCCAGTCGGTGTTGGCGTCAACTAGTTGGTTGTAGAAAGCCACTGCTTCTTCAGATGACAAGAACTTGTTAAACATAGCGCGGCGCATATAACCACCCTCGACTGGTACTGTAGAATCTACAGAAAACTGTATTCTATTGTCCTTGGCTACTGATGTGCCTTCGAGTGTGCGTAGTTGGCGGTTGATATGGAAAGCAAAGTCATCGGATAGATAGCTGTCCCAAAAACCATTGTCTTCGGCGGTTTTGAAGAAAAAAACCAGTGAATGTAAATTTCTCATTTGTTGTTCCTAATTAAGGGTATCGTTTGATACTATTATTTATCAGATCAACTGTCGACTGCTACCTATCCCACGCATTTTTACTTGCTCCAATAGTGCTTGTAGGTGTTGTTGATGTGTGATTCAATGGCCTTGGTGTCAGCGGCTGTGATACCAGTGGTCTTGACATCAGCGAAACCTTTTTTGTCCAGTGTTTCCAGCAGTGCTTTGCCGTTCATGGATGCTTGCACATGGGCTTTGATGCCAGCGTCTTTGGAGTTGGTGCTGACATAATGCAGGATGGGAATCGTGGGCACTTTCATGCCCTTGATGGTATTGCCCAGGAAGTTCTTGGCACGCGGATCTGAATCATATTCACAGACTACTTCGCCGCGCTTTTCGGGCTCGTTGACTACACCAGCGCCGATGATGCCCCAGTTGATGTCACCGGCCAGCACAGCAGCCAACACAGTCTTGGAACCCGAGTATGGCACACCAACCAGTTGGCGCTTGCCTTGGTTCATGTCGTCGAACAGGCCTTGGCTGTTGATCACAGATGCCAGGCCCACTGTGGTACGACCCGATACACCAAAGTCCACCTTGCTGTTGGGCTTGCGGCAGATCTTGAGATAACTCTTGGCGATCATCGAAGTATTGGCAGCAGTGGCAGGGAAGCCACATTCCACTTTCTTAGACAGAGCAGCGATGTTGACATCGGCATTGCCTACTACCACAGCATTCTTGGTGCTATTGTATTTTTTGGTAGCGTCGGCACAGGAACTGGCCTGATAGAACTCTACGTTGTACTTGCCACCTTGGCTGATGGCTTCTTCGATGCTTTTGGCGAACACTGTGGCCGGGCTTGCTTTGTTGCTGGGGTTGATCACAGTGATGGTTTCCTTGGCCTGTGCGGCAAAGGCGGTTGCGGTGATGGCCAGTGCCACCAGGGTTTTCTTCAGCATGGTTGGATCTCCTATAAGTTATGCGAAGTGAATCGAGTAAAATTGTAACACTGTCCAGACCAGTTTGTCTCCAAACATCACACCAAAAATCAGCAGGATGGGATTGGCTTGGAAATATTTCAGCGCCAATCCGGCAGCAGTGAAGCACGCCAGTAAACTGGCATAGATCCCGACCGTGGTTTCGTTGAACATCATGTCGGCCACGATCATGGCGCCAATGATGGCAAACAACAACCAACGACTCCGGCTGTATAAATGTTGTACGATCTTGACATAAAGGTCAATGAACCGTGTGCTCAATAAAAAATAAAAAACGGTTGCCATCGCAGATCCTATCATGACGAGGTCAAACACCGTCAAGGCAGGAAAGTAATGGCTAGTTGAACGCGATAACTCTACTATATCTATGTCCTTGATGTCCATGACATTGCTCATGATCAGGGCCGAAGCAGTGATTGGAAGCCCCATCACAAAGAACGGCAAGAACATCATGACCACACCGGGGTTGTTGGCAGTCTCGGCGGCCACTATCTGCTGGAACACACCTTGCTTCCTGTGTGCATGATAGGCAGCACCCGCGGCTGTTTCTGCGGCTGGTCCCGGTACTGATCCTGCCACCAGTCCAATCGCAGTGCTCTTGATGATGGTCCACCAGGTGCGATCGTCGCTGTGGCTGGCTTCGTAGTGCTGTCCACGACCTTCCCCAGGCAACAATCGCTCAAACACCAGATCAGGTATGATCATGAGGCCGGCGATCAGCAAGAAGAACGAAGTGTGCTCAAACAACTGCTGTACCTTGTACCAGTATTCCGGCAAGGCATAGTTGTTGTTGGGACCCAACATCACACCCACAAACAGCAATGCCAATGCGATCACGGGTCTGCGATCTGTGACAGCAAACAACAACACCACTGCCAAGAAGATGGCCAAGGTAAAGTTGACACCAGCCAAGGCATGTGCATAATCGCCCAGCCAATGCCATGCTGCCCACACCACCGTCAATGCCACCAATCCTGCGAAAAGACTGCCTTTGGCGGTCTGATACAGGAGTCGATTACGTTCGCTCAAGGACATGCGTTGAACATCACGTATATAGACCAGGCTGGATGCTTCGCCGGGTATGCCCAAGGTTATAGTGCTCACAGATCCAAAGAACTGTGATCCAATGGCTGCGGTGCTCCAAAATACCAGCATGAGTTCGGGAGTCCAGGCAGTATGGAAAGCATAGACCAAGAACCCTGCAAAGTAGATAGGAAACACCGAGAACAGGCCAAGAGCCATACCGGTGATCAGGCCCATCAAGGCCACGGCAAGTAATAAAGTCATCTAAAGTTCAGTTTTCGAATAACAGCTCGAGATCGGAGATCTCTCACGGCTGGCGTTCTGTAGTAATACTACAGTAAAGACATTACAATGTCAAGCGTCAATTTGATGATCCGACGTCGCAGGATGCGGCGTTGCTAGTTCTATTTATCGGGCCTGATAAAATCCATTATCAGATCTACTATAGTGGATTCAATACCACGGAATCCGTGCAATCCAGCAGAAAAGTGCGGAGCTCCTTGGTCTATGCCCCCGTCAACTAATTCAAGTTTTTTTCTAGATGCCACCGCTTGTTCGTAGATTTTGGTAGATATCTCTACATTGGTCACAACACACGGATCGTTTTTGTGCTGTATTACCAGCAAGGAAAGATCATTTAAAGGGTTCCTGAAATAAATCATGTGTTCAAGTAGTACTTCCCAATTCTTCCTCCATGCAGGATTTCCCATAATGATACCATTGAGTTTGCCTGTGAGGTCCACAGAATCTGACATCACTGCCATCATAGTGGGACTGCCCGAATGTCCCAGCATCCAACGATCGCCAGTGGTCATTTCGCAGACTTCTTCTAAAATACGATACAAGTCGGCAGTGACTCTCAATACCTGATATTTGATGTCAGTGGACTCTGGGTCTATCTGATCAATGAAATTAAGGAATGCATCTGATTTGATACGCACGAGTTTACGCAGCCCGCTTTTATAAAACTCAGGAATCCAGTTCCATGGTAGCCCATGTTGGAAGTCAACAACAATGTAGTTGACATCATCGGGGAAAAATGCCAACAAGTTGGTTGGATATAGTAGTCCTCGGGGAAACTGGTTGACTGAATCAATGACATTGATTTGTCCTTGGCCGCCGGGTATTGAAATGATAGTGGGTTTACTTGGATCTATAAATCTGGCCAAGGCCCGATACTTTCCGTTACAGAAAGTCAATAACTTGAAACCTTTCACATGCTCGGATATGTTTTCGATGTCCTGATCATTGATCCAATGGCCATGCTCCGACGGTAACTTTGGGTCTAAGGAAATGCCCCAACCTTTGGGATTATAGGGCTCACTGATATTAAATTCGGGTAGTTGATCGTCGTTCATTGAGTTAGAAACCGGTTCTTTGGGTGATAAGGAAGAACCGGAAAAAGACCTCAGCTATGCCTTAAGCGGCGATAGCGAATGTAGAGTCGTTTGCGTCTACTAGATTTGCTTGGTCGTCCACGTTAT
>CAYVBV010000095.1:0-6962 GCA_964449745.1 uncultured Polynucleobacter sp.
AAAAAGAACAATTGGAAAGAACAAATAATTTTGGGAATTTATTTGGAACAGAACGTTCCATATCGTGGCTGAATTCTACACCCTAATTTTAAAAAAGGGCAAATTTAAGGTTTTTTTGACTAAATCAAAGTGCCAGCTCACTGGGTGAGCCGGCACCTTCTTATGCTTAGATATGGCTGTCTAAAAAGGCTGTTAATTGAGATTTAGACAATGCGCCCACTTTTTGGGCTGCCACAGTACCGTTCTTGAAAAGGATCAATGTTGGGATACCACGAATACCAAATTGAGCTGGAATGCCTTGATTTTCATCCACATTCATTTTGGCAATTTGAACCTTATCGCCGTATTCTTTGGCCACTTCTTCCAAGATGGGGCCAATCATTTTGCAAGGACCACACCATTCTGCCCAGAAGTCTAATAAGACTGGTTTGGCAGATTTCAAAACATCTTGATCAAAAGATGCATCGCTTACGTATTTGATTGCGTCGCTCATAGAGGTCCTTTGGTAATTTTTCTGATTTATAAGTTGAATTATTTAGTTTTAATGATTATCTATCCATTACAAGCAATATATTATCAATAAGCGCTTATTTGTGCATACTGTCTGATTCATGTCATATTACAAAGAACACCTCGTCACTCCTGATCATCAAGTTGTGGAAGCTTTGGCTGATTTCATTTGGGCCACTGCTTTGGCTGAAAATCAGACCCCTTTGGTGCTTTTGACCACCTCTGGGCCGGCCTATGGTCTGCGACAGGCTTTGGAAGCGAGGCGTCCTAGAGATTTGCCTTTACATTTAGTTTTTTTACCCAGAGTCATGGGTTTAGCAGCTTGGTTGAATGAAACTCCCGGTTTGAAGGTGTTGGGATCTCAAAAGTCTGAGATCGAGCGTTGGCTAGAGGTGTATCACGCCTTGTCAGGGCGACCACAACTTCGTGCTTTGTTATTGAATAGTACTGAAGCCTCTAAATGGGCTTTGGCAAAAATCATCGTTGAGGTTTGCGATTTGCTCTCAGATGCAAGCCTAGGAATGACAGATGTCATTTCTGAAGATGAGCTGATGAAGGCCATTCAGAAGGTGTATCAAGGCGCCTCTCGGCAGATTGTGGAGCCCGAGACCCAAATCATTTTGGCTTTCTGGCAAAACCTAAGCAGTGAGCAAGATTCGGTGGTACGACAAAGAAAGGCCATGAATTTGCGCTTGGATGAGCTTAGAGCTTCTAGCAAACCTTTTCCGATTATTTATATTGAATCTGCGAATCCCAGTCCTGGGTTTCAAAAGGTCAGTACAGAATTTTTGATTGCTTGTGCGCAGAATGTATCAGTTCATCACTGTGTCATGGATTACACAGGGATTGCTTTGTGGCCAGAATGCTTAAATTCTGAGAATGAAAGCAGAAGCATTCAGGTCAAACAGAATCAAGCACGTTATTTTGAGTGCCTTAATGAAAAATTGGCTTACAGCCGACGTATTTATAAAGCCAGTCATTTTGAGGATGCTGCTTGGCAAGGTGCCGGAGCGATTGAACAACTCTTAAAAGACGGCCATCAACACATAGCACTAATTGCACAGGATCGATTGGTGGCTAGACGAATCCGTGCTTTGCTGGCTCGTTTTGGGCCAAGTTTGTCAGTTCATGATGAGACAGGGTGGAAGTTATCAACGACCCGTGCAGCTGCATCGCTCATGTCCTGGTTAGATATTGTGCGACAACCCTTGGGTCCCAGCGCAGTTGAATTGCTGGATTTTCTTAAAAATCCATACATTGATTGGGCGACTCTCGGGTTCTCAGTGGATGAAATATCAGGGCAATTCGAGTTTTTAGAAAATAGACTCATTGAGTCGGATGTGCGTGGTTCTTGGGTGGGCATTCAGTTGGCTTTGAGTAAAAAAGCTGAGGAAGCCTCGAAGATATTGCCTCTGATTTTGCAATTAAAGGCATTGAGTCAATCTTGGTCTAAATCGGCGCAGCATGGTTCTGCTTGGTTTGGTCTTTTAGAGAGTCAACTCATTGAATTGGGCATGTTGGATTCTTTGAAAAAAGACTTGGCTGGCCGACAATTAATTCAAACTTTGTTGCCAATGAAGTTGTTGACACAACAAAAACTGAAACAATCCGAGTGGTTCGCATTATTGGGCACTATGGTGGAAGAGGCCAGTTATATTGAAGTCAGTCCAAGAGCCAAGTCGAGCGTCACAATTCTGCCTCTGAGTGCGACTCGATTAAGAAGATTTGATGCTTGGGTGATGGTCGGGTGTGATGATGGTCAATTGCCGTCCTTATCTGAAAGCCCATTATTTTTATCGGCCTCCATCAAGCAACTCCTGGGTTGTAAAACACAAGAAATGGAATTTATTCAGCAAGCCAAAGATATGTCGCAATTGATGATGTCGCATCATCATTGGCGCATGATTTGGCAGTCTACTGGAGCATCTGGTGAACCAAGGCAAGCTTCGCCTTGGTTGCAGCGTTTGTATCTTGAATGCCCTCAATTGCTCAAGGATGGATTGAAACTTGAGCCAAGTTCTTATGAGTCGAAGCCCAGTCATATGCCAGCACCATCTCTACCTAAGGACTTCGTAAAACCTGATTCTATGAGTCCAAGTGCTTATCGAACTTTGCGTGAATGCCCATACCGGTATTACGTGACTCGATTGTTGGGTTTGAGAGAGCGCGAGACATTGGATGCAGAAGTTGATTTAAGTCTGGTGGGCCAGACTTTGCATGCGGCCTTGCGTGATTTTTATCATGGCCTAAAAACTAAGCCCATTCAAGCGGATAACGCCTTTGAAAAAATCAAATTATTAAGACAGCGCTTGTATGCGATTTCTTATGAGCATTTCAAACCTTTGTTAGAGGTTGATGGGCGTTGGTTGGCCGCTTGGATTGAATGGGAGACCTTAATTCCTGCTTGGGTTCAGTGGCAAGTTAAGCGCGAAGAAGAAGGTTGGTTCTTTCATGATGGAGAAAAGCCAGTAGGATTTCATTTAGAAACCAGTCATGGACCTTTACATGTGCGTGGTTTTGTTGATCGCTTAGATATACATCCTGAAAAAGGTGTGGAAGTGATTGACTACAAATACAGTAGCAAAACATCCATCACCAAGAAGAAGAGCCACATTAAAGATGATCCTCAATTGGTGATTTATGCCAAAGCTGTTGATGGCCAAGATATGGTGGCACAACACTCAGTGAGTGTGGCTTCTTGGGTTTCTCTGAAAGAAACTGACGCCACCATTGAGGTAGAAGATTTATCTCGACACCTTGATGAGATGCCACTTCAAATGATGGCTGACATTGAAGCCCTTTGGGGTGGTGATGCCATGAAGGCCAGCGCGCCGGATGGTATCTGTCAATATTGTCAAGCGCGAGGTATTTGTCGCAAAGGAATGTGGTCATGATTCATTCGAATACTGATTCCTTTATTGATCAAATCACTCAGGATGCCTGCCATCCGCAACGTTCAGTTGTGGTGGAGGCTTGTGCAGGTAGTGGCAAAACTTGGTTATTGGTGTCCAGGATATTGCGGTTATTGTTAGATGGCGCTAAACCCAGTGAAATTCTTGCGATTACATTTACGCGTAAGGCCGCACAAGAAATGCGAGGAAGACTGGATGAGGTGCTTTTACAGTTAGCGACTTGTTCTGAGTCGAAATTGATTGAAGAGTTACTCTTGCGAGGGCTATCCCATGATCAGGCTCTGGCACTCATGCCTAAAGCGAGGAGCTTGTTTGAAGAGGTTTTATCCAATCCGCATCCTCTGAGCATTGATACTTTTCATGGTTGGTTTACGCGTTTACTAAAAGGCGCGCCGTTGGGTTCTGGTGTGCCCCAAGGCTTGTCATTAAGAGATGACTTTAAGCGTCTTCAAGATGAATGTCTTAAGGACTGGTGGGCTCAATTGCCATCTGGTGATAACCCAGCAACAAAAACCGCTTATGAGTTATTGGTCAAAGAATTGGGGGCCAATAACGCCAATCAATTGTTTATCGGGCCCAAAGGATTTTTAACGGTTAAGGCCGAATGGTGGCGTTACCTCGAACAGTGCAAGAAGAGTGGCATACATCCCGAGCAAGCAGTCAGTGATCGTTCTGATTGGCTATCCATTGAAGATCCTCTTAAAAAACATTTAGAGGATTCTGATGCTTTAATGAATTTAATGAGTTTGGGTAGCCATTTGGAAAATGGTGGAACCAATGACAAAAAGTATGCTCGAGCCATTCAGGCTGGACTCACTATGCATGCTCATGGGTTTTCGATGGATGATATTGCCACTGCTTTGCGTCCAGCATTTTTAACAAGTGAGTTTGAGATTCAGAAAAAGTTAAAGGCCTCAGGAGATTTAAAAAAATCGTTGAAGGGCCTTCCCAATTCTGAGCAATTAGAGCAGCAAATTGATCGAGCTCGAGAGGCGTGGGCACAAATTCTTTATGACCATTATTGCTGGGCAGCCGATGCAAGAGCGCATCGCATTCATCAGGCATGGTTAACGGTTGGTGTGGATATGCTGGCGCATTACCAAGCCCAAAAAGAAGTATTGCGGGTGCAGGATTTCTCTGATTTAGAGGCCTACACCGCTCAGTTGATGTTGTCGTCAGATATCGCCCATTACTTACAAGCCCGATTGGACGCCAAATATAAACATATTTTGATTGATGAATTTCAAGACACCAATCCATTGCAATGGCAAATTGTTTTGTCTTGGCTTAATGCATACAGTGATGAAGAAGATAAGCCCACTGTATTTTTAGTTGGGGACCCCAAGCAGTCGATTTATCGTTTCCGAAGGGCTGATGTGCGCTTGTTTAATCAGGCAAAAGAGTATTTACGCAGTAACTTTCAGGCGATTATTCACCCATTTAATAAAACGCGGCGCAATAGTCCTGCCGTTCTCAATGCTGTCAATGCTGTCTTTCAGTTAGCCGATGTGCCACCCACGTACCCTTTTGAAACTCAAGAGCGGAACCCTCAAGCCAGTAACTCATATGGTCATGGGGAGGTCGTTTGTTTGCCTTTGATCGCTGCTCCTCAGATCGAAATCAAAGAGGATAGAAAAGCATTATCGGATGCATACCTTGATTTAAATAATGAAAGTAAAGCGCAGCAAAGTTATGAAGAGGCTTTACAGGTTGCACAACTCATTCTCCAAATTAAAAATGAAAAGAATGCTGCATGGAGTGATTTCTTGGTCTTATTGAAATCTCGTACGCCGCTCACTCAAATTGAGAGGGCTTTTAGGTCAGTTGGCATTCCGTGCGATAGCCCAAGACAAGGGGGGTTATTAAAAACTCTGGAAGCTGAAGATTTGGTCGCATTATTGTCCGTTCTCATGACTCCGACCAATGATTTGGCCTTAGCGCAAGTGTTACGCTGCCCCATGTATGGTTTGAGTGATTCAGATTTAATGGATTTGGTTTCTGAAAAACAAAAATCTCAGATAGATTCCTTATGGCAATTGATGTCTTCAGTAGATCATCGACATCACGCCATTTATCAAACCATCTCAGACTGGGCTGAATTGGCTAAGCGTTTGCCAGTTCATGATTTGTTAGATCATATCTATCACCAAGCTCAGTTGCGTAGGCGCTATGCCGCAGCTGCACCTGTTTTGCAACGAGATCAAGTATTGTCAAATTTAGATGCTTTTTTATCTTTGGCACTTGAGTTAGATGGTGGACGTTATCCCAGTCTTTCTCGCTTTATCGCTGAACTCAAGTTGATCAAACGTGGCGCTGATGAAGAAAGTCCGGATGAGGGTGATGCTGCTGTTGATGATGCAGTGGGTGATGATGAGTCAGTGTCTTCTTCAGAATCACGTGTGCGAGTATTAACAATTCATGCGGCGAAAGGTCTTGAGTCTCGCTTTGTGTTTGTGATGAATGCCAATGTCAATCGTTCCAATCGAGATTCTGTGAGTATTTTGATGAGCTGGCCCCCTGGGGAGGCTGGACCTGAGCATATTTCACCGATGTTCTCAGGTAAACCCAAAGATCCTGCCCGAGAGATGCTTCGACAAAATGAGAAGGACATTGAGACCATTGAAAACTGGAATCTTTTGTATGTGGCACTCACTCGAGCTAAAGAGTCTGTTTACATTTCTGGTGCTGCGGCGAAAGGTGATCAAGCGGTGGCCGCCAATAGTTGGTATGACCGCTTATTGAGAGCTGGGATACCTCAAAAAACAATGCCCTTGATCACAGAGCAAGAAAAGCTTGAGACCTTAACATCTAATCCGAAGAGTTCAGAATTTTTAGACTTCAAGATCACTTGGCAAGGGGAGTTAAAAGAGCAAGTTCATTTTGATGAGGAGTTGATCGACCCTGAGAGACAGCAAGTGATTGACCTTGGCGTCACGTTCCACGCAATCATGGAGCATGTCTTGCGTGCAGAGATTCAGTCGGCCTCAGAATTGCCAAATGTTCAAGAGTTGAGGGCATGGTTAAACCTTGATGAAAATTTAATTGAGTCAGCTCGGCAGTGTGCTGTCAATGTTTTATCTAATGAAAAAGCCAAGAATTTTTTCTTTGATGAAAGTATCTTAAATTCTTGGGAAGAATTAGACATTAGTGATCAAGACGGGAGATTGTTGCGAATCGACCGATTAATTGAGTGGCCCAAGGAATTAATTATTTTGGACTACAAGTTATCCATTCCTCAGCCAGGGCATGAGTTATTTGAGAAATACGCTCTTCAGATGGCGACTTATCGACAATGTGTCGCTCGTTTGAGGCCAGATAAAACAATTAGAAGCTTTTTATTGAGTGGCCAAGGCGAAGTTTTGGAGATGATTTAGCCAGCAAGGAAATGGTCAATGAGATTTTTATTGAAAAAATATCAAAAAAATAGTCCAAGTAGGTGGACGAGCCTGACCCTCGGCACTGGTAGTAATTGGGTTTGGCTGCTCCGTTCCCGACCTGACCAGGTTACCAAGCCACCATGCGAGGAGGCCCGTCCTCTGA
>CAYVBV010000096.1:0-6929 GCA_964449745.1 uncultured Polynucleobacter sp.
AGATGAGCTATACGGGCTAAAACTTAATCTTATAATCTTTCTTCCATTGCATATACATTTGATATAAGCCTAACTCTCTGCCATATGCTTCGATTTCCCAAGGCTTTTCAAAGTAACTCATTTCGTTTTCTTTTATATAGCTACCATGCCAACGTTCTTCTCTACGAAAAAGTAAAGACTTTAACTCACCTTTTGCATGTTGCTTTATATGCACCATCTCATGTGCTAGTGTTATCAACTGTCTTCTCTTACCCATACGAGAGTTTATAATGATCTCAAATTCTCTTGGCCTATTATTCGAATCAACCCAGACTGATGAACCATCTACAGAGTAATTTATATCAGATTTTAAACTGATTGTCAAGTTATTACACAGTCTTTCTGACATAAGATTACGCGCGAAATACTTGATTGCGATTTTAAGTTCATCGCGCGTAATCTTATCATTCTTTCCTTTAAGGAAAACTTTCATAACATTCAAATGTTGTTGAATGTAGGAGGACGCCTATCGTTAGAAGATTGGCCTTCAGGATACAAGTCTACAGTCCTAGCTGCATCAATGCACTTAGAAATTTCTTGAAGAGCCTTAGAAGATCCAGTTAGATCAATCTCTGCGTTCTGAATGGTACCTGGCATAACAAAAAGCAACTTCTGATTACCAGAAAACAACGGAATAAAGTCTTCCTTTTTGATATTCCGAATAACAATCGTATTCTTATTCACAAGATTAAACTGAAAATTCAAACCTCTAATGGAACCATTACGATGAAAATTAGCTCTCATAGAGTATACACCAGGAGCATCACTGATATTCCAAGTGATATTGCGGAAGAAAATGTAAAGCTCACCATCAGCAAGATCACGAATCAATTGAAACTGCGAACCATCTCGCCAATTGACTTCAGCATAGCAAGCAGGATTCTGATTGCTTTCTGCATCTGCCGTAGCACCCTTTACATAATAAGGTCCAGGGCGAACATCAACATTATAAAACTCAGAACTTGCTGCGAAAGCTGAACTCGTAAAGAGCATTGCAGCAAGAGTGGCACTAACAAACTTTCTCATTTCATTCACCTTTCACAGTTATAAAAACATGGGCTAACCTTTGGCACCATACGGAACTATTTATGGCGTTCAACCCCTACGCACTACAATCGCACTGCAAATTTGGTGGAGACATGCGGGATCGAACCGCAGACCTGAAGCTTGCAAAGCTACCGCTCTCCCAACTGAGCTATGTCCCCATATATGGTAGTCGGTGACGGGATCGAACCGCCGACATTCTGCGTGTAAAGCAGACGCTCTCCCAGCTGAGCTAACCGACCATATTTGGCTCCCGCTACTGGAATCGAACCAGTCTAACCATTGCTTAACAGGCAAGTCCATGCACCATGCTCGGATTCGCGGGAATAAACTTTCCTTAAAATCTCAATCTCTAATCATGTATATAATATACACTATTTGGATGATATGTCAAGTTTTTATTTTACTATCGTGTAAGAAACTCTACAGATTCCAACTTCAATACATCCTAATGCTCTAGCAGCGCCACGAGAAAGATCAAGTTGTCTTCCTCTAATAAATGGACCGCGATCATTAATACGTACTATAACAGATCGGCCGTTTCTTGTCAAGCGAAGTTTTGTTCCAAATCGAAGAGTCTTATGTGCAGCCGTCATTCCATCAGGTTTATATCTTTCTCCGTTAGCTGTCACTTTACCCATCTGATACCAAGATGCTGTTATTGTTTTGCTTGCAGCATCGACATTAGTTGTCTGACAAGCGGCTAAAAACGGCACTACAGAACAAATTGATAAAATACGTAACACATTATTTCCTTTCGTTAATGGCGCTGCGGAAGGGACTCGAACCCTCATTGCCCTGATTGAAAGTCAGGTTTCCTAGGCCAATTAGAAGACCGCAGCAAAACTTTAGACCCGTAACTTGTTAAGCGCCACGGAGTCTCGGGCGTGAATGGCATCAGATATAGGAGTCGAACCTATGCTTTCGGTTTTGGAGACCGACGTGCTTCCGTAACACTTATCTGACATGTTGGAGGACTGGGTGGGACTCGAACCCACGGTGTTGTATAGCAGATTAAAAGTCTGCGCCGTTCGCCACTACGGTAACCAGTCCATTGTGTGACTATACGACTTAACACAGACTACATCCATCGACTTTCGTCTTTGGCTATACACACCAAATTGGCTCGGGGTGATGGGTTCGAACCACCAACATTCAGGTTCAAAGCCTGACGTTCCACCAATTGAACTAACCCCGAATATGGTGCAAACGGAAGGTTACGATCCTTCTACCTCTATCTTATCAGGATAGTGCCTCGCCACTCGGCCTCGCTTGCATTCATTTTTATATAATACATTATTCACATTGCTTTGTTAAGAAATCTTCAATCTGTTTCAAATTCATATCAATAACAATAGAAAGAAGTTCTTTGGCTTGCTTCCCATTAATCGTTCCATCAGAGATCATCTTGACAATCTCTGCGTTCTGTTTAGGGGAAACAAGATAAATTGAATTTAGATCAATCTTCATCTTTTTCTCCTTTGTTGGTCGGGGCAATAGGATTCGAACCTACGGCCTGATGCTCCCAAAGCAACTGCTCTACCTAACTGAGCTACACCCCGTTATTCTTTTGGTGCTGAATGTAGGCATCGAACCTACTTGTTCTGTCTTATGAGGACAGTGCGATAGCCAATACCGCCCAATCAGCATATTATCCAATATCGAAATCAATCACTCGGCTATAGTCATCAATATAAACCAATAAGCGGTTATCGTCAACATCTACATTTACATCATCAAATGTCATAGGCAAAACATAAAGACCATCTTGTTGCGCCATATCGTTTATCTCAATGGCCACATCTTTATACATTTTATTTAAGAAGATATCATATTTGCTTAACATTTATTTCTCCTAAATTTGGTGCGTCAGGAGGGACTCGAACCCACAGCAATACTAGTTTCTAAGACTAGCGCGTATACCTATTCCGCCACTGACGCTAACGATTGTCTAATTCTTGTTTGATAGAACGTATTCTATCACTCACAGAATAATTTTTTTCTGCTCTAAATTCTTCAATCAGAGATTCTAATCGATTTCTGATACTATCGATAGTATCGCGGTCGTTTTTAATCTTTCTGAGAAGACTTTTATTTACATTTTTCAGATCGCCGATTTCGGATGTAATTTGATTTTCGTATTGGGAAAGTATATGAGGACCATTGTAAGCTTCAATCTTATTAGATTCTTTTAACAACTTACCTAACTCGCGAGTTTCCAGATTAAAACCTGAATTCCTGATAGACATAAGCGTTACATATTCTCTTAACATTCTCTTGTAATTCATTAATTTACCTATTTGAAATGGCGCACATGACGAGGATCGAACTCGCCTAAACCTGTTCGACAGACAGGTGGTCTCACCAGAAACCGACATGTGCATAAACTCTATTCAAAGAAACATGGGTGGGTCGCTCATCTCCACTGTCAGCGTTCCTAAGGGCTCAAAACTTTCTGCTTCATGTTTCCGTGAATAGAGGGATGAAAGAGTCATCCACTCTAAACAAAGATATTCAATTGTCAAACAGCAGCATTCAATAAAAAAAACCCAGACACTTGGTCTGGGTTCTTGTTTCGTTATGTAAGACGTAAGCTCACATCACAAGAACCCAATTCAAGAACCAACCACAACGTGGCTCGCGCTTTGAAAATGTATCAAGATTTGTATAGGTTTTTTGTTTATTCATCATACTTCTATTTATAATACGTTTTAAATTTTTTGTCAAGAAAAAAAATATTTTTTAAATTCTTTCTAAGACAGGCTTTCCTACAACATCTCGTCTAAAATTCAGAGTGCGAAGAAAAGCAAAAGCGAGTTTCATTTCCTTATAGACGACAGATTCGGTCTCTAAAAAACCATCTCTTGTCCTGTAGTCATAGGTAACTCTAATCATTTCCATCTCCTCATCAACATATACTGTATTATAGACGATTTGGTATGCTTTGTCAAGTGGTAGTCCCTGTTGGATTCGAACCAACACTACTCGCTAATCTGGCGATGCGGCCTTATAAGGACCGTGTGCTAACCATTACACTAAGGGACCTTTATTCCATCACTTCTTAAAGATTGAAGCGTTAATTGTCAAACCCTTTTCGATGTTAGCTCGAACCAACATCAATTCATTCTTAGGAAGAGGAACTAGACCCTTACGAGGCAGATACCCATCTTCACCCAATGCCCTGACAGAAACATATTCTGCAAGAAAATTATCTAGACCGACAATTGTTCCAATGTGCTGCTTCTTGAAGTAAACGAAAAGAGGACGAGAAGCAGAATACTTTCCTTCAGCAATGCTTTCAAAAGTAGGCTCAACTCCATTAATGTTCACAGCGCGAAGAGTAGCAGAATTTTCTTCAAGATTGGAGAAGCCGAAAATACCAAAAGCATTCTTGTTAGACTGCAACTTCTGCACAATCACCGAATCATTTTCACCAGCTTCAACAAACACACCATCACGACGCATGGACTTCCATAGAGCATCAAAAGCCTTGCGATCCTTCTTCCTCAATTCAGCAAGAACAGGAATTTGCTTTGCGCCGATCTCCATAAACAATTCATGAAAAGAGTCGCGAGTGCCTGAAGTCGGAGGCGGACCAAGAATTTCAATCTTTATGTTCGGGAAATTCTTATCAATGTCTGACCACAACTTATAAGGATTAAGAACCAATTGTCCTTCGCTATTAGGTACCTTTTCAGCCAAAGCTAGAAAGACTTGAACCATTGTAAGATTAAGAGGAACAGCATCCTTAGATTGAGCAATTGTTAGACCATCGAAGCCCACCTTCAACTCAATAATATCCTTGACACCATTCTTCTGGCACTGCTCAAACTCGCTCTTGGTAATGCGGCGTGAAGCATTCGTTACATCAGGTGTACGAACTCCTACACCCTCACAGAACATCTTCATTCCACCACCAGTGCCAGTTGACTCGACAATTGGAGTCTTTCTACCGCTTCTACCAAACTGTTCAGCAACAGTAGTAGTAAAAGGATAAACAGTCGAAGATCCAACAACACGAATTTGATCTCGGGCTAGAGCGGTTGTCGTCATCAACAAAGAGGCTGTAATAACATATGCAAGCTTATAATTCTTCATAATATTTCCTTTCATTAAATGGTGCGCGAGGAGGGATTTGAACCCCCGATAACACCGTTATGAGCGGCGGGCTTTAACCACTAAGCTACTCGCGCAATTTCAAAATTCGCATTGGCCGAAACAGTCTTATATTGTTCATTTATCAAAAACATCAATCTAAAATATTCTTCTCGGTCAACATTCACATCAATTTGAAAGCCTACGGGACTTCCTTTCTTAACAAAATCCATCACTCTTTTTATATCTTCTTCTGATTTGATAAGAATGATAGCAGGCAAAGATAGGTTTGTCAAGAGCTTTCTCCTTTTTAATTTGGTACCCACAGTCGGATTCGAACCGACACTTGAGAGATTTTAAGTCTCTTGTCTCTGCCTGTTGGACTATGTGGGCATGTATGTTTTACATTCTTTTAGTGTTTTTATTATAACCAAATTTTGTACTTGTGTCAATAGAGCATCGATCTTATCTTTTTGAACTTCACATGCATATGGATTTTTTGGATCAAGATATAGATCATAGTCAGGAAGATAAAAATCTGGAAAATAATTTCTAACTAATCCCTTCTCATCAATCCATTCTATAGGATCAGGTCTGATCCAATCAATATGTAGATCATCTAGTCTTTTAGCAAGCTCAAGTTCCCATTTTGAATCAAGAAGTACACCTTGATACACAATAGTTCCTTTTCTAAGTCTTCGACGCTTAGATAATCTAGCTTTTTCACTCAATCGTTTTTTTGTTTCTTCTGTGTGTGGAAAACCTTGTCTACTTTTTCCTTTACTAGGAGAAACTGGAACTTCTCTACCATCTGCTATTGCTTTTGTGTATTGATTATGGAATATTTTTTTTGCCGCTCTAGCTTTAGCTAAGTTGTCACTGTTTATATATTCATCTCTTTTCGGATTAGATAAACACCAACGAGTATGATTTCCCATCCAGCCAGACGGCTTATCATCTATGCAAAATTTTTCACTACAATATTTGCAAATCCTGATATTCATCCTTAAAAAATCACATAGAATGGCCCGTGCGGCAGGAATCGAACCCACATTTTCAGCTCCAGTTACGGTTAAGGAGGTAGAAGCTCCCCTCGGCTACGCACGGTAATTAAAATATATACCATACTATATTATATATAATCGTTTGTCAAGCGTCTTTCTTCCTAATCATCTCAATGAAGTCGGCAACCTCATCAGGGTCTACCCAACCCTTGACAGTATCATCGCCAAAGTCATACCAGACATAGTTCCTATCCCACGCAGCGATCTCAGCATCAATAGAGCCTTGCTGGCCAGCATCTCGGGCTGCACGGTCATAAGACTCGCCGCTGCGAGGATTCAGATCACGATTGCTGCAATAATTATACGGACCAAACTGAACAGACACGGTCCAACCATTAGCAAACGTCATCTGGAAACCACGACCTTCAGTAATACAAAACATGTTACGATCCCTCAATCCATTAAGCAGCATCAACTACGGTCAAGCCGACGTAAACGAGCTTGTTGCCCTTTACGGCATAGGCATAGATTTCCTCGTAGTATTCGTCTCCGACATAGACGCGCCAGAGACCATCAGCCTCCAGCTCGATCACGCGAGCCAGAGGAAATTCGCGCTTGAGAACATTGAGAGCATTCATGACATATCCTTTCGTCCAATCTATAACACATTATAATGCCGACCAGAATTAAAGTCAAGTGGCCATATCTTCGGTCAACTGAAGGATCATATCCTCAACAAACTCTATC
>CAYVBV010000097.1:0-4062 GCA_964449745.1 uncultured Polynucleobacter sp.
ATAGAATCTATTTCTTAGCAGCCTTCAAAGCTTCTACTTCAGCAGAAAGCTCTTGTATAGCTTTAACTAAAACAGGGATCAAACGACCTGCCGATGCGTAAATCTTATCCTCTGAAATTTCTTCATTAACAAGTTGTAGCTCTTCTGAGATATTGTACTTCTCTTGAACTGCTTTTAAGTCTTGAGCAATGAATCCACAATCTTTTATATCATGCTTACCATTCTCATCTCTGTCATCCCATATAAACTTAACAGGATTCAAGTCATTGATGAAGTCAAGTCCAATTGGAAGTTCTTCAACATCTTTTTTGTCACGACCATCAGATAAAGATGTGATTGCAGTTACATTACAAGCTAGTGTACTGATTGTTGTGCCACCTAAAATAACAGTGTTACTTAATGTTGCAGATGTGTCAAGACCGTTTGTTCCAATGAGAACATTGTTTGAACCTGTTGTAATATTATTACCACTATTTCCAATACCTGCTCTGTATCCAATTAACACGTTATTAGCACCTGTAGTTACAGCCTGACCTGCTTCAGCTCCAACAAATGTGTTGGCATAACCGCTTGTAGCTAAAGTACCAGCATTGTAACCTAAGAAAGTTCCGCTATTAGCTGTTGTTGATGCTCCTGCGCCAAATCCTACAGCAGTAGAATTACTTGATGCTGATTGTAAGGCAAGATTACCTACAGCAGTATTGTTAAATGATGTTGCATTTTTTAATGCCCAAGTACCAACAGCTACACATCCTGTAGTTGAAGCACCTGCATCATGTCCTATAGCTAGAGATCTTAAAGATATAGGTGCAACTGTACCTTTTACTTCAACTTCGTTTACATTTACAGCGTCATTACCTGGAGTAAATGTATTTATTGTATCTACGTTGATTACACTCATGACTATTTACTTTCTAATAGTTCAACTTTAGCTGTCAATTCTTGGATAGCTTTAACTAAGATTGGAATAAGTTTACCATAAGAAGCTTCAAGTTTCTCAGGATTCTCATCGTAAACAAGTTTAAGAATATCAGCCATTTCAACATCTTCTTGAGCAGCTTTCAAATCTTGTGCGATAAAACCGAAGTCAGAAATATCATGTCTACCTAATTCATCACGATCATCCCATACGAACTCAACAGGGCGAAGAGCTTTTACAAATTCAAGTCCTGCACGAAGATCAGATACATCTTTCTTGTCACGAGCATCTGATAATGATGTGATAGATGTTACAGCACAACGTAATACATTGTGTGATACATTACCCAATGTAATAGAATTGCTTGTTGTTGATGATGCTTGATTAGCGAAAGCACCTAAAGCAACATTATTATTACCTGTTGTAGTTGAATCTCCTGCATTATATCCTATACCTGTGTTATAATCTCCTGTTGTCAGAGCTCCTGATTGAATTCCTACACAAGTATTTCCATTTGATGTTGTTGAATTAACTAAAGTTGATGCACCAATTGCAGTATTGTTAATACCACTTGTTAGATTTGCACCTGCTTGTCTACCAAGAATAGTATTTGCATTAGAACCTGATGTTAATTGAGCACCTGCTTGAAATCCAAACACTGTATTATTTAATCCTTGAACAGAATTTGTATCTGATGAAATTCTAAATGATTGATTAGAAATATTTCCATTAATTCTTGCTCCATTTACATTGACTGTTCCAAATGATACAGGCAATAGGTTATCTACATTAATTGTACTCATGATTATTTATATTAAAAATTACAAAATATTTAAAGTTGTTCCTGTTGGAATTGTTAGTGTTCCACTCATCAATAGTGGTCCAGTGTAATTTACTGTAGCTCCAGCAGGAAGAGTAATATCTTCTGTAATAGCACCTACAATTGTAAATCCATTAGCCCAAATACTTGTTCCAAGAACTTGTTGATTACCACCTGCGTTTAGTTCTGAAATGATTTCAGAAATATCAGCTACGATTGCTTTTTCATTTAAGGGTTGGCCAATACCGCCAATTCTAGATCTTTGTTGAATAGACATAACTTATTAATTTATAGCAAAGATAATTGTTTTTAGTTCAGTATTTTTAGAACCTTACCTGTCCTCTTATCTACTTTAGCTAACTTCATTCTATAGTTAGTCTCCTTACACTGAACATATTTCGTGATTACGTGCGTTTCTTTGTCCTGTGACCTGATATTCTCCGGCTCATACCTAGCGTGTGCCTGCGCATTGATATATGCAAAGCCAATAGCAAAGATGGCATCATCATAATCGTATCTCGTATCGGCAGCTTGGTATCTAGTTTGGCGATGACTCGTTGAACTCTTCAAGTCTTTCTCGACAAATGTCTTCAGCTGCTCCCAGATCCACGGAACATCTATATTGATGCCGTAGGCATCAATCATTTCCTCAATTTTTGCAATAATTCTTGGTGCTGTGTTCGCTTTGTTGGAAATGCCGAACCATTTCCCACCATAAGTTTGGAAATATTCAGGCAACTGCGTGTTTGCGGTGAATTTATGCTTAAATCCGTGTATTTCTTGGAAGTCAACGTGCATATCACCGATGTTATTCTCTACAAGTTCCTTAATACCACCTCTTCTTTGCTGATCGTAGTACAAACTTTGAAGTAATACCTGTAAATACGTGAATTTAAACTTGCGATCACGGTGAAATACCACGGAAGATACTGTATTTGTCAGCGCATCCCATATGGCACTACACATCATGGAGTGACCTGTCTCAGAGTTGATGGGGTCAGTCCCTTGATACCAGCGATTCTTCCATATTTCGTTCTCAGGTGGATGGTGAACTACCATTGCTGTAGTGGATATGTCTTCTCTTCCTGACGTTGGGATCCATCTCGCACCTGTAATCCTGTATTCAGTAATTAAGTCAGGTGTTGGTTGGGTCATATCCATGATAGGTTCGAAGTATCCGTACTCAATTGGTACATCCTTTCCGTATATACTGTTCAGTCTTTCGTTACAATAATGAATCGGAACGAGCGTTCTTGCTTTTCGCAGGAACATATCGTCAATTGTGATAGGATAATGTTGGTGGAACTGAACTTTAGCGACCTCTCCTTTCTTGGTTCCTTCCAATGCAAGGTATGCTTTACGTTCGTTGTTGATGTGCTCGTCTGTGACTCCTCTTCGTGCATAGGCGTTGAAGAATAAAGGTATGATTCCATACTCGTAGTTTTTTTCCTTCCACTGACTAAGAGCCATTTTGAACTCTGCTTCGAATACAGAGCCCCCTTTATCCATCTCTCCCCCTGTTCCCCATGCTAAGAACTGTTGCTGCATGGTCATTTTGCCAGTCTCAGGGTTGTACTTAAATAAGGCAGGTCGACCTTCACGCATCATCTCACCGAATATGTCAAATAGACCAATCTCATCGATGAATACCGCTGATGGAGATCCACCATTGATAGCATCTACCTGAGGGCTGTCTACTTGGAAGCGAGATGCACCACCTTCGTCACGACCTTTCTTTTCTCCTTTCTTGTCAAACGACATCACCTGATCAGTCCAGTTCTTAACGTCTTGCGCTAGGTAGTCTGGAATCTTGGTGTATGTCCATTTAACTTTATCCCTAAAGATCTCGACACCTTTGTCTTTAGAGTGAGTAACAAATTTAATGAAATATGATTTGTTTAAGTTTACACGTTTCATCCCGGCTAAACACATCGTAGTGGTAAAACCAATCTGACGTGCCTTACCGATCATTAGTGAGTAACCGCAGTCGAATAGGAATAACAAAACTCTCTGTGCATCCCACGCCTGATAGCGTAGCATACCATTCTCGGCTTTATCTTCCTTGATCCACCCATACTTATTACAGAAGTACAGAGTGTTGTCATTACATTTTTGGATTTCTTTTGCGAGCCAGTTGTATTGATCCTCTTCGTTTTCAAAGTCTGTTAAGAGAGTATCATCTTCTAGCCAGATCCTTGCTTGTTCGCAGTATAAATCAAAGGGCTTAAAACTAATCTTGTTCTGCCATCCGCTGTTTATGGAATCAATCCAATCTACAAATGGCTTAGGATAATCAAACTCAGCGTGAGCAGGTTTCCATTCA
>CAYVBV010000097.1:4162-6888 GCA_964449745.1 uncultured Polynucleobacter sp.
CGTTTTTTAAATTTAGACATTATTTTTTCTTTGGCCTCGGTCTTTTTTGATTCACGTTTTTCGTGTTTAACCATAGACTTTTTAGATGGATACTTTTCTTCTGCCATAGATCCTTCGTATTCCATCAATGCTTTTTTAATTGCTTTACCTTTCATTAGTCGCAGTATTTTTTATCCTTGGTATTCTTGTACATTAACTTGAACTTAGGTTTACAAGCGCACGACATATCCTCCTTAAGAGTATTAGGTGACGCAGGTCTGCCTTCTACACGGCCCTTGTCAATGTAACTTCCACTTTTGTTAGGGTTTGATGCCCAGTACTTATCTCCTTTCATATCAATGTATTTGTCACAAATATATGAATAATTGTTATAAAAGAAATAAGGGGGCTATTACACCCCCTTACATCAAAACAAACAAAACAAAAAACAAGAGTACCTTAAACAACAAAGGTGTTACAAATATAATAATTTTTAGAATGGAAACTTAATACTGTCAATTAATTTTTCAGTTCTATCAGTTGAACTTTCTCCATTAGTTGCTCTTACCCTTCTAGTATCTATAGTTAGGATCCTTCCACCGATAGGTTTAACAGGTGCGCCACGCTCAACGTGCCATCCTTTTGATCCATCACCGTACTCTTCTTTGTAAGTACCGGTAATCATCATATGGATTTGCTTATGTTTATTAACCCAACCATCGATAGCGTTGTGATCAATAGTATCACGCACTACATTGGTGCACTTATTCTCGTGGATATGTCCCATACTGAATACCTCAAAGTCTTCATACATTTCTAGGGCACGAGTAAGATTGATCTCACCACGTGTAACCATACCACCGCCTCCACTTCCATGGAAATATTTGATCTTGGTAGAGACTCTTCTATTTGTTCTTACATCCTGGTTAACGATTAACCATCCACCATACCCTCCGGTATTAACATTCGAATGATTCTTGTAGTTAAGTAGGTCAACGAATCTCTGTAGCAAATCTGTTTCCTGACGTTTCAGCACCGCAGTCTCGTGGTTGCCGTATCCGATAACCGTAATTAAGTGAGCATAGGGCGAAAAAAAATCCACCGCAGTTTCTACGATGGAATCTAGGTATCTAATATTGTTGTGCTCAGGTCTGATGTCGGATTTAGTACCCCTCGGGTCCCATTTCCCCTGCATAAGGCAGAAGGTATCTCCGTTGAACATCATCGGAATTGATTCTTTTAGGCAGTAATCTAGGTGTCTTCTTAGCAGATCCCAATCGCATTTAGGATTGTCCCAGTGGATATCTGAAAACATAGCGATCTGTACTTTGGTTCCTTGAATCTTTAATTCGTGGATGTTCTTCGAGTGTCTAATTAATTGCATTACTCTAGTGTTGGTGAATATTCTATATCTAATTCTTCATTCCTCTTCGGCATACGGTCAAACTCCTTTACGCAGTAAAACATTTTTTTGATTGTACCCTTGTAGAAATAAATGGGGTTGACCATGTAGGTTCTTCTATTTTTTTCGGATGTAAATCTAATAATATCTTTGGCACAAAGTTCTTTGATGCTGTTCATCACGAACTTCATATTCATGTCCGACAACTGTTGGATATCACGCAAACTGTAATTTTTGATTAAATTACCGTAGTTCATCTGCTGACACATCAGCCTAAGAATCTTATTTGACGATGGCTTGATTTCGTTCATTATGGATAACGACTCGGTAAACGTAATCATATACCTCATCTTCTTCCTGCGTAGCAGGTTCGCAATAACTTCATCAGCCTGCGAGTTGTACCCCTCCGCAATCTGTACGAATTCTCCCTTTTGGTTTTTATAGTAAAGATCGAGTCCCTTTACTTTCTGATTGATTACCCTATCCGCTTCTAGCAGAATCAAGTCGAATACTATGTTGTTCATTTTTTGTCTTTTGATCGGATATTCCGATCTACGATAATCGTGTCTACGTTAATTTTAATTTTCTTCAAATGCGATATGGTTTGCTTATGGCGTGTATGCTCATAGAAGATCAATCCATTTAGAGCCCTCCCGAATTCAGTAATGCTCATATCTCCTTTCATCTTATTACAATCACCACAGGCAGGTACCTTATTTGCATTGCTTAACTTACCGCCACGACTTTTAGGTATCAGATGATCCACAGTTCTACTATAGTCATCCAACGTGGTCTTACAATAAGCACAGACACTTAAGTCTACTCCATCCTTGGTAATCATTTACTCAGCATTAAAATGTCCAAATCCTCTATCGACTCCTCAATAGTAAAATCACCAACAATAGTTCTTATGGTTGTATGCATTCCATCCTCAGAACTATTCCAGGAAATGATCTCACTAACCTTAACTCTAAAGTCATCAAACTCATTAGCACTAGGCAAGCCAAGATTAGCTAATTGATCATCAGCCTTAAAGCTACATCGAGTCAACAAAAATCCATTTACTACTTTCATATGGCAAATATATAAATAAAATTTAAGAAAACAAGCACTTTGTATACACTTTTGTCAGAACAACTTGTTACCACTTTTTACTATACTAACTTATTAGTAATCAACTACTTAAAAATATTCTCTATATACTGTTTATCTCTACGTCATTCTAACATAATATCATTGATACCTTGAATATATAATCTGATGTGTACGAAGTGAACATCTGATTGTATACCGAAAGGATAGGATCAGCACCATAATCATTTATCCCTACATCGAATGTACCCTA
>CAYVBV010000098.1:0-6668 GCA_964449745.1 uncultured Polynucleobacter sp.
CTCAAAATCTCCCGCCCAAAAGGTGTGACGGTTCGAGTCCGTCCCGCGGCACCAAGCCTAAATCTCTAGACTTCCCAGCGACATTCCTCAAACATAAACATGCTTGCCTATCGACACGCTTTTCATGCAGGTAATCATGCGGATGTTTTGAAGCACTGTGTTCTTCGGCAAATCTTGCTATACATGAATCAAAAAGAAAAACCCTACTGGGTGATTGATACTCATGCGGGGGCAGGGATGTATTCCTTAGATTCTGAATACGCCAATACCAAAGCGGAATATTTGAATGGTGTTGCGCGCCTCTGGGATCGAGAAGATTTACCTACTGTTTTGGCCGACTACATTGAGTTGGTGCGGCTCTGCAACAATCGAGGGGATTGGAGTTTGTATCCTGGGTCTCCTGAGGTTATTCGGCGCACCATCCGAGCGGATGATCGCCTGCGTTTATTTGAATTGCATCCGACGGATGTTGAGATCTTGCAGCAGCATTTTGATGGGGATCGTCAGGCAAAAGTATTCAAGGCAGATGGCTTTGCATCTTTAAAAGCTTTATTACCCCCACCCACACGACGAGCGGTGATCTTTATGGATCCTCCCTATGAAATCAAATCGGATTATCAGAAAGTCATCGTGGCTCTTGAGGAAGGTCTAAAACGATTTGCTGAAGGTGTTTATGTGATTTGGTATCCCATCCTAAGTCGTGGCGATCATCTGAACATGATTGAGGCCTTAAATGAATTATCAGAAAAGACCTTGAATATTTCCATCACGGTTCAAGAGCCCGATGAAAAAGGCTTTGGCATGTTGGGCAGCGGTTTGTTTGTGATCAACCCACCGTGGGTTCTAAAAGACACAATGCAAGCCGTCATGCCTTATTTGGTGGAGCAATTGGCTCAGTACCCAGGTGCTCATTACAACATCACTGAATCATCAAAACCATAATAATTAAGCATTCGCTTTCGCGAGCGATTAATTTCGTGAGTGATTAAATTTGATAATCGACTGTTTCTCCCAACATCGCTTGATCCACCAGTTTGCGTGTCAGAGTCGGTGAGAACAATTCAATGAAGGTGTACACAAACGAGCGCAAATAAGCATTTTGTTTGACGGCAATCTTTGTGACATTGTTACCAAACAAATGTCCTGCAGGAATCACCCGCAAATTGCGATCGCGGTCTGCGTCATAAGCAACACCGGCCACAATGCCTACTCCCATGCCAGTTTCCACATAAGTCTTAATCACGTCGGCATCGATGGCTTCTAACACCACATCAGGTTTTAGGTTTTTGCTGGCAAAGGCTTTATCAATTTTGCTTCGACCCGCAAATGCTTCATCGTAAGTGATGATGGGGTACTCAATTAAATCCTCTAAGGAAATATTCTTTTTAGTCAGTAAGGGATGTTCAGGTTGAACCGCAATCACGTGCTGCCATTGATATCCCGGTAAAGCGAGTAACCCTTCGATGCCCGCGATGCCCTCGGTAGCGATTGCAATATCAGCCTGATCGTTGAGCAACATGTCAGCAATTTGAAGTGGGCTACCTTGTTGAATGCTCACACGTACTTTGGGAAAACGTTTGGTGAATTCCGTTAATACTTTGGGTAATGCATACCTGGCTTGCGTATGGGTGGTTGCAATCACAAAGTTACCTTGGTCTTGGGCGGCAAAATCTTTGCTGACGCGCTTCAAGGTTTCCACTTCCATCAAAATTCTTTCTATGGATGTGAGTATTCGCTTACCTGGTTCGGTCAAATTGCGTATACGTTTGCCATGACGACGAAAAATATCCACCCCAAGCTCATCCTCAAGTTCCAAAATGGCTTTAGAGACCCCAGGTTGAGAGGTAAATAGAGTTTTAGCCGCCTCAGTCAGATTGAAGTTTTGGCGGACAGCCTCGCGAACAAACTTAAATTGATGCAGGTTCATGACCTTGAATTCCTATATGTAATAAATCGTATATTAAAACGATTCTATATTATTTATAGAAATTTAGGTTTTGGCCACCCACCGTATGCCGCCAATGGCCAGTAAGAAGTAAATCAGAGCGGGTGTGATGGCGCTGATAAAAGCTGGCCATTCTCCCAAGAGTCCCAAATGGGAGAAGAGGCTATTGAACAACTGGAAACTGATGCCCAACATGATTCCGCCGAACACTTTGTAGCCAATACCCCCTGAGCGAGTCTGCAAATAAGCAAAAGGCAAAGCCAGAGCCAACATCACCAAAATCGTGAATGGGTAAATGACTTTTTTCCAGAAAGAGATCGCGTAGCGCTGATAGTCTTGCTTGTTTTCTTGAAGGTGATTGATATAACCAAACAAATTAATGATGGATAGGCGGTCTGGTTTAATCAACAAGGCACTTAAGAGTTCGGGGCTAACCTCTGTTTCAATGTCTAAGGTATCGGATTTCTTGATTTTGGTTGTAAAGCTCGGGTCCAGTGGGTTGCCACTGGCAACTTCTGTGAATCTTGTTTCAGTCACTTTATTTAAGCGCCAAACACCATTGCCCACAAAACGCACTGTTTCAGCTGTGCGACTGAGTAGCAGACGATATTGTTCATCGAATTCATACATCCTAAAACCACGAATCACTTCATTGGTTTCCAATGAGCCCACATTGATGTAGCGAATGCCTTTTTGAACTTGACCGCGACCATCATCACCACGCAATTTATCTTTGATCCAGGCGCCTGAGCGAAATTCCAATACTTCTTTGCCTTGATTGAGCGCACTCAAACGTACATTTTTGGAGATGCCTTCACTAAAAGGTCCCACCACTTCGCTCATCAACAAAATCAAGAGTGCAATCGGAATCGCAATCTTCATCAAAGTCTTTAGTGATTTGCGCGTGTCCAAACCTGCCACGCGCAAGATGGTGTATTCAGACTGGGCGGCCATGTTGGCCATGACATAAATGCCACCAATTAAACCCGCAATCGGCATGATTTCAACCAAGCGACTTGGTACGCGAAGTAGCACGGTGATAAAAGCCAGCAACACCGTATAGGTGTTGGTGGTATCCCCCATCTCAGCAATGAAGTCAAAGAAAATGAACAATGAAATCAAAGCAAACAAAATAAAGGTGAATGCCAAATAAATTTGTTTTGCCAAATAGCGTTCATAAACGAGAGGGAAGAGTCTTTGCCACATGATTTAGGCAGCCCTCTGCGTTTTCTTTTTCGCCCAACGTTGATAGCGACCATATAAAGTAATGGAACGATTTTGGCGGTAGAAAATTAATGCAATGCCTATGAAAGCAGCCAACACATGCAATAGCCACCAGGCAATCGAGAAAGAAATCTTGCCAGTGCTAACCCAGGCTTGCATCAATTTAAGTAAATTGGAATAGGTAAAGTAAATCAACACCGCCATGATCAATGCGGTGTAGCGACCTCGACGAGGGTCCATGTACGACAAAGGAATCGCAATGATGGCAAATACAAAAGCCATTAAAGGCAATCCTACGCGCCACAGAATTTCTCCAAGATGAGCCAAATTAAGATCCTGAAGCAAAATCCAAATCGGCAGCGTTCGTGGCCCATTGATGATCGGGTCAACCACCTTGTCTTCTAGTTTGACGGTGTATTTTTCAAATTCAGTGATGCGAAAATCGGTATTGCCTGGTGTGCCTTCATAGCGTCTACCAGATTCTAGAATGAGTTGCTTTTCGCCATCGGGTTTATTTTGGATAAAACCTTCTTTGGCCACAGCCACCAACTGACGATCTTTACCAAAGTCTGTGACAAAAATATTTTTAATGACATTGGTTTCAGAGTTCATGCTCTCAATAAAGAAAACCCGATTGTTGCCAGAGGACTCTCTGAACTGACCTGGGGCTAACATGGAAATGTCATCTCGTTGCTGAAAACGTTGTTTGATGGTGGCGGATTGTTCGCTGGCCCATGGAGAGACAAAAATTGAGAGTGCGGCAATTGCCACGGCCAGTGGAATCGTAAAGTTCAAAATCGGGCGCAAAATTCTGAATAGACTGATGCCTGCTGATTGCCAGATGACCATCTCAGAATCTTTGTACCAGCGTGTGAGCACCATCAAAATCGATATAAAAATCGATGCGGTCAACAAAATGGGTAGGTAGTTGATCATGCCCAAACCAATGAGAACCAAGGCATCTTTGGGATTGGCTGTGCCACTGGCCGCATTGCCAAGCACTCGAATCATTAAATTCGTTAAAACGAGCGTGACCAAAACCATGAACACCACACCTGTGGTGAAATTGAGTTCTTGTCGTAAGGCTCTCTTAAAGATCATAAAAAGTGAAGCTAGGCGATAATCAAGGGTATTAGAACTTCCCTTGCGCAAAGGTCAAACAAAGGAAAAGCACATGGAATGTAGCACGAAAGTATTTAATGAGGGTGCTTTGGGCGTCAAAGCACAAATGGCTGTGGCCACCAATTGTTTGGTTTGGGCCTTCCCCGCAAGCTCTGTCAAAAATCCCAAAAAATTAACTGGGGGTTTGGCTGCATTGAATACCGCCACCCATGGCGCTTTATCAAGAGCCCTTGAGTCAAAAGATCTTGATGGTGTGGCAGGCAGTCATGTGCTTTTGACCGCCACTGACGCATGGGCCAAGTTGGGACTTAAAGCCGACCGCTTATTGCTTATTTGTGTGGGCGAAGAATCTAAAATAAAAGGAGCCAATGCCACAAAAGTGGTGCCCGCCTCCAAGTGGCTCTCTGCAGCCATCAAAACCCTCACAGCAACAAATGCAAAAGATGCTCTTTGGGTCTTTGAAGAGTTCTCAGCAAAAGAAGGTTTGTCACAAGTGCGTTTATTGGTGCAATTGGCCAAAGAGCATGTGTATAAATTTGGTGCGCGTCATCCACAATTTAAAACTAAGCCGGCTGAAAAGGCACCCCACTTAAAGAAATTGGTCATTGCCACTCATGCTAAAAATAATCGTGAAGTCAATCAGGCTGCAGCAGAAGGCCAAGCGATTGCCAATGGAGTTGAGTTGACCAAAGACTTGGGTAATTTGCCTCCGAATATTTGTAATCCAACATATTTGGCAAGCACTGCAAAAAAGCTGGCCAAAGAATTTCCTTTGAAAGTGGAAGTTTTGGGGCGTAAAGAAATTGAAGCTCTCAAAATGGGCGCATTCTTAGCGGTCACACAAGGGGCGGTGACGCCTCCTCAATTCATTGTGATTCGTCATCAAGGTGGACGAACTGGTGAAGCACCTGTTGTTTTGGTGGGCAAAGGCATCACTTTTGATACAGGTGGTATTTCACTCAAGCCGGGTGAGGGTATGGATGAAATGAAGTACGACATGTGTGGTGCGGCATCCGTGCTTGGAACCATGCGTGCGATTGCTGAACTCAAGTTAAAGCGCAATGTGATTGGTGTCATACCAACATGTGAGAACATGCCCTCAGGACAGGCCACTCGTCCAGGGGACATCGTGACCAGTATGTCTGGGCAAACCATCGAGATTTTGAACACCGATGCAGAAGGTCGTTTGATTCTGTGTGATGCCCTCACTTATGTAGAAAGATTTAAACCAGCTGCCGTGATTGATATTGCTACTTTGACGGGTGCTTGTGTGATTGCCTTGGGTGCTGTTCATTCAGGATTGTTCTCTGACGATGATGCTTTGGCTGAGAGTTTGTTAAGTGCTGGACGCACCTCTCAAGACACAGTGTGGAGAATGCCTTTAGACAGTGCCTATCAAGATCAGTTGAAATCCAATTTTGCCGACATGGCCAATATTGGTGGACGTCCCGCCGGTAGTGTGACAGCGGCATGTTTCTTGGCGCGCTATACCGAGAAATACACTTGGGCTCATCTAGACATTGCTGGCACAGCTTGGAAGAGTGGTGCCGCAAAAGGTGCCACGGGTCGACCTGTGCCTTTGTTGGTGAACTATCTTTTGGCGAAGTAAACCCCATGGCCAGAATTGATTTTCACAGTCAGGTCAACAATAAGTCTTTGTACAGTTGTCGCTTGATCCGAAAGATCATGGCAAGTCAGCACCAAGACTTGCCCATGAGAAACATCGTGGTAGTAGGCCCCAATGCTTTCTTAAAACAATTGGATGAGCAATTATGGACATTCTCCTCAACTGAGTTTTTACCGCATGCCTGGGGACAGGATGATGTGGCCACTGAAACACCCATCGTTTTTGTCGAGAGTTTTGAATCACCTGAGCTAGAGCATTTGCCTCATGGTGATGTCTTGATTCATGTGGGGCAAGAGATGCCTGTATCTGTGGAAAAACTGGCCAGTCGTTTTCCCCGAATTGTTGAAATTGTTTCTACCGATGAGGCGGATCGACAGGCAGGTCGTGCACGTTATAAAGCTTATCGAGATCAGGGACATGAGCTTCACAACTTTGATCAAACTGGACAGTGATATTTCTTAATTACACCTTAAACAAAGATTTTTATGGCATTGATGCACCCACAATTTGATCCGATTGCCATCAGTCTTGGGCCCATTGCTGTGCATTGGTATGGTTTGATGTACTTGATGGCTTTTGCGCAATTTTTACTCTTGGGTCAATTACAAACACGTCGTGCTCATTTGAGTCACGTCAGCTATAAAACCATTGAAGATCTTTTATTTGCAGGTGTTCTAGGTGTCATCCTGGGTGGGCGTTTAGGCTACGTGATTTTTTACATGCCCGGTCATTACATGGCCAATCCACTTG
>CAYVBV010000099.1:0-6617 GCA_964449745.1 uncultured Polynucleobacter sp.
GAGTTGGAGTTGGTGTTGGTGTTGGTGTTGGGGTGGAAACCGGAGTTGGAGTTGGTGTTGCCGCAGTTACAGCCCCTGTCCCGGGGCAAGTATGCGAAAGTCGCATTCCAGAACTCAGACTATTTGTCTCCGCCCAGGTTCCAGATTGCACAATACGGTCTTGTGCTGAGGTTGGTGTGTAGACATAAGCGCCTTTGCCGAATTGGACCCATGCGCCAGAAGTAATTACATACCGTGAACCATCAGTTCGCTGAAACAATATATTCAGATAAATAGATTTCTTAATATCTTTTGGATCTTGTACGAACGTTGCGCCCCGTGTAGTAAGTACTAAATGCCATGCGTCATAACCAGTTTCGTAACCTGGTAGATAGTCGCAAGCAGAACCTTTGTTAAATTCAGAGTCAGCTAGAGCTAAGTTTCCGTTTTCTAATGTGCCTGAGAATTTAGTTGTTGGCGTCGGTGCAGGGGTGGATGCAGCGGTGGCTGTTGGAGTTGGGCTGGCTGTAACGGTTGGAGAAACGGTAGTGGTTGGGGTTGGGGTTGGAGAAGGCTGGATGGTTGGAACATATGTAGCCGTACCCGAACCTGGACAAGTATGCGAAAGTCGCATTCCAGAATCTAGACCATTAATTGTTGCTAATGACCCGGCTTGAACAATCCGATCTTTGTCTTTGGTCAAGGTGTATACGTAAGCCCCTTTGCCAAACTGAACTAGCGCACCCGACTTAATCACATATTTCGTTCCATCAGTTCGCATGAAGACAATATTCAAATTCACAGAAACCTTGGGGTTTGAAGGGTCCGCCTGGAAAGTTGCCCCTCTCGAGGTAAGAACTAAATGCCACGCGTCATAACCAGTTTCGTAACCTGGTAGATAGTCACAGGCAGAACCCTTGTTGAACTCAGATGCTGCGTAAGCGAGATTGCCATTTTCTAGAGTTCCAGCGTAGGCAAATGATGGAGCAATTCCAGAGAAAATCGATCCCACAAATAGAACCGTTGCTACGAAAAAGGTAGTAATCGATGGGCGAATGGACTTATCGGTCATCGTTCGGCCTCGGCCAGTAGACAATTATCTCTATTCGATTTTCCGAGCCATTAAATACATCTGTCAGAATTTGGCCCAACAATTCTTCTAATAATAGGAAATCGCAGATTGCGTTTTGGCGACACTTAGCTAGTTCGCTATCTGGATCACCGCTCTTAAAGCCGCCGCTAACATAAATCTCAGGGATTATGTTTCTTGGCGAAATGCCTTTCGCTTCTTCAAGGAATCGCTGTAGTGATGCCTCCGCAGAATCCGGTATATCACAGCTTCCTGGAAGGAAATTAATGCGATGTGAAATCGCATTTGGTGTTGGAGCATCCAAATCCAGTTCGATTACCTGAGAAGTATCTCCACATATCCCGCTAGCAACAATTGTGAATACGAAGATTCCATTTTCAGTTGGCAACCCAGATACTCGGCCAGAAACTGAATTGAAACTTAGCCCTGAAGGTAACTGCCCATCTATTCGATAACTAGATGTATTTGACGCTGAAATTAAGAGATCTACTGGTGAATTTTGAGCTAAGTATGGAATTCGGATAGTTTCAAATCTTGGCTTTGGAACGCTTACATATTCAATTATTGCTACGTCCGCGCCAAATGGTGTAGCTACTCGAATGGTGCGAATTCCAGCTACTGCCTGAGGAAGAAGTACCGTGATATTCGTGCTCGTAATTGAACGAATGGTTGTAGGTACTCCATCAAGAGTTACAACGCCTCCATCGAAGTAGGTTCCGACGATTAAAATTTCATTACCAGTAGCACACAATTGAGTTTTTGAAATTGAGTTGATTTTGGGTCCTGGCGTGACTGTCGTTGATTGACCACCACCTCCTCCGCTGCCGCCAGTCGATCCGGCGGAAATGGTGAAAGTAACTGAAACTTGAGTAGCTGGGTTGTAATCCACATTTCCGGCCTGGCTAGCATTAAGTTCACAGTCTCCAGCTGCGACCGCGACAACCGCGGTACCGGATATGGCGCAAATGCTTGAATTAGTAGGAGTTACTGTAACCGGCAGCGCACTAGAAGTTGAGTAAGTCAAATCTTGGTTAGGAACTCCGACAGTCATCGCATTCGGTTGAGTAAAGCTAATCGTCTGATTTGCTTTGTTGATTGTCAACGTGCCGTCAATGAAATTGAATGTGTAGTTTGTTGCAAGTCCACCGCTACAGGTAATAGGTAATGTTGAACTGCCGACGGATGTTGTATTGGTGTAAGCAGAAGTGCAAGTTGGAGCAGTAGTTATCGAAGCTTCATCATCTCCGGCTTTAAATGTTCCATAAGTAAATGTGTAGCTCGGAACAGAATCTCCGAATGTAAGAACCTGATTATCAGCTGTAACATTTAAGGTTTCTTTCAATATTGAAATAAGGCGAGTAACGCTCGATGCTGGTCCATAAGTTCCACCTCCTGATTGGGATGCGGTTATGGAGCAATTATCTGTACCTGCGGCTGTTGGCGTTACAGTGACAGTTCCTGTACCAGACGCAACAATTGTTGGATCTGACAACAAACAATCACCAGTTTTTGAGAAAGTTACAGCAGATCCCGAAGATACAGTTGCACTTATTGTGAAGGGGGTTTTATAAGTTTGAGTACTCCCAGTAGTGAAGGTTATGGTTTGATCAAGGAGGCTCGTAACGGTGTAGGTTCCATTTACGTAATTGAATTCATAGTTTGAAGCAGTACCTGATGACATCGTGGCATTTGAAATTACAATCTGATAGTCGCCTGCCGGATTAGAATTTGTAGGAGCGGTTGATGATGCGGGATCAAAACCAGCAGTTCCGGTTCGAAGGAATTGATATGTGACACTTCCAATCTCGTCAGTTCCCACAAGAGAGGAATGAGAGAAATTTGTAGTCTGAGGAGTTGTGCAGTTGTTACAGGCCACATTAGTTGCCGTCACTGTTACGGGTTTGGGCGCAATAATCAAACTCAATTGCGTTGCATTGGCTGACGCAAATGTGGAACCTGAGGTAATGGATGCGTCAAGAAGACAGGTTCCTGCGGAAACAATTGTTACAACCCCAGTACTTGAAACTACAGTGCATACACTGGTTGAGGCCGAGGTCCAAGACTTTGTTCCTTCGCTGGCTCCGGCTGAAGGGGTTGCTTGAGTATTGAAGGTATCCGAACCAAATTGGAGCGTGGCCGATGCAACGGACAGCGATAACGTTCGACTAGTTAGACCCAAAGTTGTGAAACTAACGACCGAGCCAACAGATGTTCCGGTTGTGTTGGTTGCTTCTACTCGATAGTAGTAAGTTGTCGAGAGTTGGAGACCGGTAAGAGTTAAAGTCGGTGAAGCGTTCTCGGAGACTGGTGTTAGGTCAGCATCCACCAACGTTCCTCCGGTTCCTCCAGAAACATGTGCCGAGGTCGTCGAGTACCGGAAGCGAATATCGGTGGAGTTTGCCCCACCAACATTTACGGTTCCGTTTAAGGTCGCACTTCGCTGTCCAACTGAACTCGCCGCATCTGTTGTAACCGTTGGAGCCGAAGGAAGAATTTCGAATGAACTAGTCACTGGCTGTGCGGCAGAAATTGTGTCATTTCCATCTTGTGAAGCCGTAATCGCACATGTGCCCACTTTTACAAATGAAACAACATTGGTAGAAACCGTACAAATATCCGTAGATTCGCTCGTGTAGGTGAGTGTTAAACCCTCGCTGGACGTTCCCGAGACCGTTTTTGAGCCAACTGAAATCAGGGCATTTGAACCAGCGTTGAAGGTAATGGTTTGTGGGGTGGTCCCAGTTTTGAATGACTTTCTTTCACCGGTTACGGTTCCTCCAGAATAAACCGACTCGATTCGGTAATAATAGGTCTGCCCTCTAGTCAAGCCCGTTAGGTCATAAGTAAATTCGGTTGGTGAAGAGCCACTCGCAGTTGCATTAATTGTCGTTTCTGAACCATTAGTTTCCACTTGGACATCGGTGATTATGTACGTAGAGCCAACTGTGAAAGATGAACTTGTGCTAACGACAAACCTAATTTCAGTCATAGTGTTCAAATTTGGGTCAACTTGACCCGACAGGGTAGCTGTTGTGCTCCCTACGCTGAGCGGAAGATTCGTTATCGCAACAGGGGTACCAACCGGTTCAAATGTCGTGAAGGAGAGTATGTCTCCCGGATATCGAGTTGAGCCATCAGCTGATTTTGCAACTATTCGATAGTAATAGGTGGTACCAGCCGTACCTGAGAATGTACTTTCTCGCCCGACCACAGAAGAGCCGGATGCTGAGCCGACACTTATTGTCGTATAGCTAGAGAGACTCGAATCGGTTCCATACTCAAAAACCACCAAAACTGAAGATCCTGCTGAAAGATTCGGATCCACTGTTCCATACAAAATGGTGGAGCCAGAGGTAACAGAAGCTGGGAGCGTTACAACTTCGGGAGTTAGTGCCGTTGTTGTACTGCCAGCTGACGTGACTGAAGTGCCATCAGTTTGAATTTGCACACCGGGTAATTGGAATCCGGTTGAGTCAGTAATTGTTTGGTCACCAATGATTGCCTTTGCAGTATTTGTATAAGTTCCTGAAGCAAGAGGGATATACATTTGATAATCCACTGTCAGTGCCGTGCCGCTAACAATTTTGAAAGGTCCAATAAAATGATAAGGCTGAGGACTGAGGCCACTTTCAGAACTAAGTCTTATTGGCGTTATAGCAGTTATAGTCCCACTACCAATTCGATAAGAAGCGCTACCCGTAAAAATTGCGCCCGACGGCGGTATATCGACAACTTCCTCAACTGCGAGCTCCGATGAAGAAGTTGTAGTCACGGTAAGGCGATACGAGGCTCTAACATAATTTGAATATTCACCAGTTCCAGCATAAAAACTCCCCGTAGATAAACCTTTTGAGACTGTTAGTGGGGTGGTGACGTTTTGAGTAGCAAGTGTTGCCAACGACGATGCTGCAAGATCTGTGTGTTTAATCTGCGTTCCGCTTGAGATTTGGCCGACTGGCGACATTGTTGCGGCAGTCGCAGATTTACCGATTACTCGGAACCTATAAACATTCTTGTACCATCTTTTTCCGACGAGATCATCTGCACTTTCTTCCAGCCTCTTGTAGGACGAGAATGTGTCATACGTTATTAGACTCGCTGCATTCTGTTCAGGGTTGGTGTCGGTTTTGATTAATAGTCTCTCGTCATAGACTCTTATGTCAGACGAGCTATTAAAGTTGGCATTTGTATCGCTCGTAACAAGTTGCACTGACTCTAGACGAACGGCTCGAGTGGGAAAACTTGAATAGGCCGCCGGGCTAAACCACATGACACGAAAATCTGGTGCTTGTCCCGCGCCTATTGTTCCGGTAGCTCCCCTAACTTCGACGGTAACTAGCTGACCTGCTTGAAGCGTTCCGGTTGTTTTAACGCTTACAGAAGAAACTTTGTTCGCAGCAGCCTTGATTGTTTCTGCCACTTTGGAAAAACTAAAGTCGCATTGTGTTATCGGAGACGCATCTGCTGCATCGGGTCTACCAGCATAGACACTCACTGTGTGAGTTTGTGCCGCCTTGCTAGAAGCGCTCGCTTTCAATAAGAAATAAACAGTCTTTGTTTGGCCAATTCCTACTTCGGGCAAAGGTGAAGACGAATCAAGAAGTTGCTGATTAGCATCAGCAACGTTTGCAAGCGAAACGGCACCACCGCGGAAGTCTGTCAATGAGACGAAGTAACCAGATAGTGCGGCACCCGTGTTGTTAGTTATTCGGTAACCAACATATGCAGCATCTATTTTTGGAGATACGCCGGTGTCGATGTACATGACTTTTCCATGGCTTGGAGTGATTGTTATATCGGTTCCAGATTTTGTGTAACCTGCAGTGGCACACTCAGGAAAGGCAGCTCTCGCTTCTGGGGTTGCAATCTTTGGAGCAATTAGTGGAGTTATCGTTAAAAGAAGCGCCCACACAAGAATTGTGTTTACACGACGGCGGATTAGGGCTAAAAGGCGTTGATTCAATTGATTTTTTTCCGCATGGCGCCCATCGCGACAATGACTTTCACGGAGGGCATTTAACCACCCTCTGTTTTTTTGACCTAACCCTGAGGGTTAACTTTCAGGGCTAAGTAGCCTGTTCCAAAGTAGAAACCTTCCGCCAGCGCGTCACAAGTCGCTCATAACCCTGCCCTGCCATGACCCCATCTCCCGCCGCCAAACCCGCAATTGAATGGTGTACATCCTCGAATGAGGAATCTACATTTATGCCATCTTCCCCGGCATCCTTCAAAGCTTTATCCAAATAGATAGCAAGCCCTCCGTAGTCGAGTTCGACAATGGATTTTGGGTCGAAAACATTTAGCCAATTCAAGAGTTGGATGATCTCTTCCTCGACCGGCCCAGGGCCAAAGGCTCTGCGGACGGCCATGTGGGCGTTAATGCATCTCTTCTTGGCGAGCTCTAATTCGGACCTTGCGATAGTGAATGCCACTCCGTTGTTATATCCGCGGAGTCGTTCGTCTGGATCAAAGAGAGAGAACCATCTTGGTGGGATCATCCAAGTCTCGGTAAGAATATGAGGAACTTTATTTTCTAGCGCTTCACCTT
>CAYVBV010000100.1:0-6609 GCA_964449745.1 uncultured Polynucleobacter sp.
CCCATGTCGTTTTTACCAGCAACTACAGAAGCCTTGTTGTCGGCGCCTTCGGTGTTGGAAACACCAGCGACTTTTTCTACGTATTCACGCAGTTTGTCGAGTTCGGCTTGGCCGTCATCTTCGGCAACTTCTTCTTTGTCTTCTTCGTCTTCGTCTTCGTCTTTGGCTTCAACAACAGACTCTTCGGCTTTGACTTCTTCTTCACCGTGGTCGGCCATGTCGTGGTCGCCATCGCCGTCGGCGTCAACTTCGCCCATCAGCTTGTCAAATTCTGCTTTGAGTTCGTCAAGAGCGTCTTCGAGATCCATAACGCGATCTTCGATTTCCTCTTCGCCGGCTTCTTCTTCACCGCCAAACTCTTCTTCGCCGCCCATGTCGTCACCGCCGAGATCCATTTCTTCGTCGCCGCCCATTTCAGCGTCAACTTCCATGTCTTCTTCGGAGATGCCTTCTTCGTCGGCTGTGATCTCGTCAACGAGATCTTCTACCTCGTCGCCGCCAACTGTTTCTTCAACAGAGGCTTCAGCGTCCATGAGGCTTTCATAGATGTCACGGCTTTTTTCCACAACGATTTCGTGGAACAGCTCACGTGCTTTGTCTTCTTGCTCATTGATGATAAACTCAATGAGTTTTTCATATTTGTTCATAGGGGAACTCCTTTACAGTATTGTCCTCGTAAAGTTATTTACAAAAGTACGTAGATAATCCGCAGAAAAGCGGGTTTTTTGAAGATTTTTACAAAAATATTACGCGAACGTATTAGATCGCTGGGACTTCTGCACCACCTTCGCCACCGGCGGCTGCAGAATATTGTGACACTATCTCGGTTGACTTCTGTTCGTTTTCAAACTTACGAACATCATTGGCCAATCGCAATCTGTTGAGATGTGCTAGAGTAAGACGTGTTTTACGGGTGTCTTCGAGATCAAGAGTAGTACCATCTTCCTGTTGATCTTGGTAACCCGCCGGCATGTCTTGTAAAAATTCTGTCAGTAACATAAGAGTATTTACTCAAAAATCCAATTAAGCGGGTGTCAGGCCTGCAGGTGGGGGAGGTGCAGCCGGGGCGGCGCCAGGTGCTTCAATGGTCTCACCTTCGGGGGCAGCACCTTCTTCGCCACCTTCGGGTGGTGTGGCTGCTTCGAGGTCGCCTTCGATGCCTCCGGGTGTAATGCCAACATTACGAAGATTTGCAGGGTCTCGACTGCCTGGAGATTCTTTGCCTTGTTCTTCTTTCCACATGATCTCGTTTTCGGCCAACTCGGCTTCAGTCATGCCAAGATAGCGTTTGAGCAGATAACGCTTGCTGAGATATGGGTACTGTTCCAATTGTGTGAATGTTTGTATTTTGGCAGCATCAATGTCGGCTTGACGGTATTGTGCAAAGTTCTGTGGTTCTGCAAATACCAAGTCAAACAGTTGGCTGTCAATGTTGACGCCGCGCCAACGCATAAACAGTTTGAACTCACGATCAAATGTTTCAACGATCATGCTTTGCAAGCGTTTGCAATACTGATTAAAGCGCCATTCTTGGATCAAAGCTGTGCCCACTCTGCCGTCATTGAAACTGGCAGACCCGTCATCGAGACCGGTAGGCAAGTAACTGCTGGGGATACGCAGACCACGGAACAACTTGTTGGTAAAGAAACGCAAGTCTGTGATTTCGCCTAGGTTTGAACCGCCCTGCAAGGTATCCACGCTGGATCCACGACCGTCGGCTGTGGTTGGGAAGAAGAAGTCCTCGTTGGTGCTGAGTGGGTTATAGGTGGCATCCATCATGTTCATGCCGCCACCGCTTTGTGTGGGGATACGACGCTGTTGGATTTCGTTCTTGATGCGCTCAACAAAGGCCATGGCCATGTGCGGAGGCATGTTGCCGGTGTCAATTTTAAAGATACGACGTTCAGGGGCACGCTGTACACGATAAATGATGATGGCGTCTTCCAAGAGTTCTTTTTGTTTGAACACTTTGAACACGTTTTCTAGTACGCTGTTACCAAACGGCCAGAAGATGTCAAGGCCTTCTGTGAGACTCACATGCACCACGTGCTCGGCATTGACGGCTGCTTCGTTTTGTGCGTGACTGAAACGGCTGCCGCCCGAATAAGGCGAGTTGGGTTGCATGTAGCCACTGCCTTGATTGCCACCACCAGTGGGGTGAGTCATGAATGTATCTGAGGCTGCCACTGCGGTGGCAGTGAGGTTTTGGAAGTTGGGGTTGAGATCTTTGATGAGATACTGCTCGGGCTTTTTGCCTTCGCTTTCGTTGACAATGACTTTGGTGACTTTGCCCATCTCTGTCCAGAAAAGTTTAAAGGTTTCTGGATCACGTATAAAGACTTGATCTCCGTACTTGAGAGTGTTGCGCACGATCTTGAATATGCGCTTGTTGAGGTCGTTTAAGTTGACCCACTGATTTAGTTGTTCTTTGATGATCTTGACTTCGTTTTCTGTGGGACTTTCATTGAAGTGCAGATCAAATGCTGTGTCATTTTCACCCACTCGCTGAGTACAAAATTCAGCCAAGATGTCCAAGGCTGCATTGATTTCCGAGTCCATGTCCATTTGTTCGTATTGATTGTAACGATCAACACGGTTTGGGTGACCTATATAGACTTCAGGCAAGTTGCTTTGCCAGTTTCTATAGGCAGCATCGGGCACACGGCTGCCCGAAATAGGGCTCATGCCAGTGAGTTGTGTCTGCGATAGGTTTGACGACTTAAAGTATTTTTTCCAGGACATTGGGTTTTCTCAGCGTTTAATATTTACCAGCATTACAGCAGGTCGCGTATGTATTCTTGTGCTTGGCGACTGCGCTCAATTTCATAGCGAGTTTCGTCCTGTTTGGTAACAAACTGTTCCAACAGCCCAATCATGCGATTCTGTGCTTCGAGCATGGGGTCGACTCCGGCGCCGCCCACTTGGCCAGCCGGTACAGTTGCCATGCGATCCTGGCTTTCTCTCAGTGATACCAGCACGCTGGCCATGTGCTTCATGGTCTCTGTGAGTTTTTCTCGTCCCTCATCAGTTTTTTCAAGTTCTTGTTTTTTAGACGAAGCAATCTCAAACATTTTCAATACTTCATTGCCATAACTTTCGCCCACTGTTATGTGATTGCCAAAGGCGGCATCATTGGATAAGTCAGACACCATGCGTGCGGCCTTTGTGAGGTAGTCAGCAAAGCCAGGTTCAAACTGTATGGGTACCTTGTTGTTTTCTAAAGGAATAATGGCTTCAGTGCCGTGCATGGTGAGATTGGGCTTGTAACCAGATTTGGGTCCTGACAGCACTGCACCGCCGGCAGCAGCCACGTTCATAGAATCAACTTCCAAGCCGCCGCCTACATCCATTAGTCTGCGTTGACGATCACTCTCCTCGGCTGCGGCTTTCTCTTTTTCTTTGGCAATCTCGGCTTCGGTTTTGGGTATGTCTATGCCGGCTTGTCTCAGTGTATCTACAATACCTTGGAATGCCGCTCCCAACAAGTCTGCATACTTGGGCATGGCCTTGGTGGCTAGATTTTCCATGGCAATACTAAACTTCATTGCCGCATCAGTGGCTCGGGCAAACCCTTTGCTGGCATCGTCAGCAGTTTTGGCTTGATTTTCAGCAGCCTCGTCACTCTTTTTAACTGCGCTGGGGTCATAGAGACCTGCTGCGATCACTTGGTTTGTTGCTGTTGCCAAGTTATCAAGGCTTGAAACTCCTTGTGTAGCAGCCTGGTTAATGGCTGCATTGCCGGCTTTGGCAATTTCCATTTGTGCTTTTCCTGCATTGGCGGCATCTACCAACACACGTTTTTGTACTGTGGAAGAATCAAGTCCAGCATTTTTTATGTTGTCATAACTGCCTTTGATCAATTGCTCTATGCTTTGATTTTGTGCCATCAGCACATTGGTGGTTTGGTCAGCAATGGCAGTTCCGCCCGAACTCACAAACTGCAAGAAACCTTTTTTGGCATACTCGGGCATGGCACGATAAGCGGCCTGGAACTTTTTTGCTTCTTCGGGAGAGAGTTGAGCCATAATGTCGGCTTCCAGGGCTTTCTTCTGTGCTTCTTCCTGTGCTTTCTTGGCATCCTTGCCAGTGATGTCGGCCAATACTTTAAGGTCCTTGGCATAGTCTCTGGTGCCGCGAGCAATCTCTTCTCTGCTGGTTTTTTCCAGTGTTCCAGCGGCTTTTAAACTGGCCATATAGCCAGACATGAGAGCACCTTGCTCTTCATAACTGTAGCCCATGTTGAGCATTTCATCTCTGAGCGTCATGCCACTTCTGCCAACCAACACAGAAGTCTTTTGCATGCCTTGTCCGAGTTGCACCGATGCTTCGGATGCTGTGAGACCCATCATAGTGATGTTTTCTCTGGAATTTTTAATTACTTCTGTGAATGATTTTAGATTTAATCCACTGGCAGTGGCCACTGTGCGCATTTCAGTCAGGCCGCCGGCAAAACTGGCACCAGCGGCAGTAAACGTCTTCATGGCTTCTGTGGTTTTCTTCAACTCAGCGGCCAGGAAGTTGTTGGCCATTTTGGCAGCAGCAGCCAGCGCATCGGCTGCGGCCTGTGCGGCTGTTGACATGCCTTTGAGCACACCGCCAATGACAGGGATACCTTCGCCTAGCGCACCCAATGCTCCGGTGGCACCTTTGACCGATCTAGTCATAAGGTCAACACCGGCATTCATGAGATCTGCGCCGGCACCAATGGGGTCTGTGGCCACTTTGTCGTGCATGACTGCAAACGATGCAGCCAGGCTGGTGAGGTTAACGGCTAGGTTGCCAGCAAACTTTTTGAGGTCCGCAGAGGCCTGCACCATTGCGGCTTGGCGTTGTACTTCGAGACGTTGTGCTTTGGCTTGGGCAGTTTCCTGCTCTCGGGTCAATTTCTGTGTTGAATTGGCTTGGCGTGATGCTGCCTGGGCTGCTTTGTCTTGTGCATCAGCATTGGCTTTGGATTTATCTTTGTTGAAGAATGGCGACTTTTCGATGGCCGCAAGTATGCGCTCCATAGTGGCTTCAGACGCTACGCCCTCGACCTGTATGTCACCAACTCCTGGAATGCCTCTAATAGTTACGGCCATATTTTTCGCTTATAAATATTTGTACTCGACTACATAGACTCGCGAGTCTACTGTGTATTTATAGGATCAAAAACCATGTCAAATCCCTTAGCCAAACATTTCCGGCAACCTGCCCTTTACCTTAGATTACCGTCGGGCGGCCGCTTTTGGCCCGAAGGCAGCATTGAACTCACTGCCACTGGCGAAGTTCCAGTGTTTCCCATGACCATCCGCGACGAAATCGTGCTGAAAACGCCCGATGCGCTCATGAACGGCGAAGGGGTAGCCAACATGATCCGCAGTTGCATACCCAGCATCAAGGATCCGTATATTTGCCCCAACGTGGACTTGGATGCCATTTTAATTGCTATACGACTGGCCAGTTACGGACAAGGTATGGACATTGAAACTGTATGCCCCAGTTGCAAAGAAAAAAACGAAAACACTGTGGATTTAACCAACCTACTCGATAATATCAGAATGGTGGGCTACGACAACAAAACCATCAGTGGTCTAACTTTTGAATTCCGTCCGCAAACTTTCCGGGATCTCAATACTGTAAACCTGGCAGCATTTGAAGAACAAAAACTCTTGGGGTTAGTGGCTGATGACAGCATCGATGACATCACAAAAAATAATCTGTTCAAATCGAGTTTTGAAAAACTCACTGAACTCAATCTATCAACTGTGTTGAATTCCATCGAAGCCATTGTCACCAACGGTGAACGAGTCATTGATCGAAAACAAATCAAAGAGTTCTTTGATAACTGCGATCGTCAGACCTACGACACCATTAAAGTTACCTTAGACGAATACAATCAAGCCAATAAACTAAAGCCCTTGAATTTGAAATGCTCCAGTTGCGAGCACGATTACGAATCTGACATCACGTTCGATCAATCAAATTTTTTCGTCTGAGGCTTTTGACCTTGAGATCTGACCAGGAGGTTGTGGAGTTTTTAGACCAAATGGAAAAAGAGTCAAAAGCCTTAAAGCAAGAGGCACTCAGGATCTGTTGGTACATGCGAGGCTCTGTGTCCTACGATGAAGCGTTCCAACTCAGTTTGCAGGATCGAGAAATCATAGGCAAACTCATCAGTGACAATCTTGAAACAACTAAAAAATCCGGACTTCCGTTCTTTTAAAAGCAAAACCGCCCCAAAGGGCGGTTTTTTGTTGAACAACAAATTACTACTTACTTGACTGATTGTCGAAACTCAGGGTAAGCAATGAGTCCACACTCTTCCATGTCGGAACCTTCGTGTTCTTCTTTGGGAGTGACACGCAGACCCATGACCTTCTTGATGATGTACCAAACGATCAGGCTGGTAACAAACACCCAGGCAAAGATCACAGCAGCACCGTAGGCCTGGATCAGGAACGATCCTGCACTGTTGGTCAATGGCACAGCCATCAAACCCCAGATGCCAGCCACACCGTGCACCGAGATAGCACCAACTGGGTCGTCGATCTTGAATACTCGATCTAGTGTCAGGATGGATGCGTAGCAGATCAATCCACCGATGGCACCAATGCCAGTGGCTGCGAT
>CAYVBV010000101.1:0-1666 GCA_964449745.1 uncultured Polynucleobacter sp.
CTACAGGGTCTACAGGGGCTACAAGGCACACAAGGTACACAGGGCTTACAAGGCAATCAAGGAGTGCAAGGTCTTCAAGGCTTGCAAGGGAACCAAGGAGTTCAAGGATTGCAGGGTTTACAAGGTTTGCAGGGACTACAAGGATTGCAAGGAACTCAGGGCTTGCAAGGGAATCAAGGTGTTCAAGGTCTCCAAGGATTACAGGGTTTACAGGGTGTTCAAGGATTGCAAGGACTACAAGGATTGCAAGGCACTCAAGGTCTGCAAGGCACACAGGGAAATCAAGGAGTTCAAGGCTTACAAGGATTACAGGGGCTTCAAGGTTTACAAGGAACACAAGGTAGACAGGGAACTCAAGGAGTGCAAGGCAATCAGGGTCTACAAGGACTGCAGGGAACTCAAGGTCTACAGGGAACTCAAGGTTTACAGGGAAGACAAGGTACGCAAGGTGTTCAAGGAATTCAAGGTTTATATGGTCCCGTTGCCGGTTCAGCAAATCAAGTAGTTTATAAAAACACTATCAATGAGCCCGACGGATCAGATAATTTTACATACACAGACAATAATGCGACTCTAACTGTTTCTGGCTCTGTCGTTAGCTACACTGGCGTTTTTGACGTAGTGTCTTTTAATACAAATAATCAAGATTCTCTTTTAAAAGGACAAATTAGCTGGGATGACACCGAAGGAACTATGGATATAGGATTGACAGACTCTGTTTCGATTCATATCGGTGAGCATAGATTTTTCAGAATTAGAAATGGAACAGGAAATACTCTATATAAAGGACAGGCTGTATATGCTACTGGCATACATCCAAATGGTATCATAGAACCAAACTTATATATTGCAGACGGAACAGTTCGCGAAGTTCGTTTCATGGGAATTGTTCTAGAAGATGTTGCATACAACAACAATGGTTTTGTTATTGATTTTGGACACATAGAGGACATAGACCTCGATGGATCTGCAACAAATTTTGCAGTCGGAGACGAGACCTGGAGTGTTGGAGATATTCTATATATTCACCCGACAGTTTCTGGCAAATTAACAAATGTTGCCCCTAAACATGAAATTAGTGTTGCTATCATTTTGGATGTTGGCAACGGTAATAATAGTGGTAAGATGTTTGTTAGACCAACAAGCTATGGACATTTAGATGACAATCATGATGTTTATGTTGATGCTCCACAAACAAATGATATACTTGTATACAATGCTACAAGCGGGCTTTGGACAAATGAACAGATTAGTATTGCTGGGTTGCAAGGAATACAAGGACTCCAAGGAACGCAAGGGCTTCAGGGACTACAAGGTGTTCAAGGTTTACAAGGAACTCAGGGTAGACAGGGTACACAAGGAGTTCAGGGGCTGCAAGGTACTCAAGGTACTCAAGGATTACAAGGTAGACAAGGAACACAAGGCTTACAAGGTCTACAAGGCACACAAGGTAATCAAGGAGTTCAAGGCTTACAGGGTCTTCAAGGATTACAGGGTCTTCAAGGATTACAAGGACTTCAAGGCAATCAGGGTGTCCAAGGTCTTCAAGGCCTCCAAGGTCTCCAAGGCTTACAAGGTCTACAAGGTTTACAAGGTAGGCAAGGCACACAGGGTAATCAAGGAGTTCAAGGCTTACAGGGTCTTCAAGGATTACAGGGTCTTCAAG
>CAYVBV010000101.1:1766-3949 GCA_964449745.1 uncultured Polynucleobacter sp.
GGTAATCAAGGAGTTCAAGGCTTACAGGGTCTTCAAGGATTACAGGGTCTTCAAGGATTACAAGGACTTCAAGGCAATCAGGGTGTCCAAGGTCTTCAAGGCCTCCAAGGTCTCCAAGGCTTACAAGGTCTACAAGGTTTACAAGGTAGGCAAGGCACACAGGGTAATCAAGGAGTTCAAGGTTTACAAGGCTTACAGGGAAATCAAGGTGTTCAAGGTTTGCAAGGATTGCAGGGTACACAAGGTAGACAGGGAACACAAGGAACGCAAGGAACACAAGGCAATCAGGGAACACAAGGTCTTCAGGGGCTACAAGGTTTGCAAGGCGTTCAGGGAGGATATAACGACTTAACAACACAGATAGTAGGAGTGACGGGAGTAGGTTTTGAATTTGACAGCGGCAGTAACACATTGTCTTTGTTTATTGATCCGACAGGCATACCAACAACCAACTCTCCGCTATCAACAGACTTCGTCATTCTTGAGAAGAATGGAGCTGTGTACAAGTCAACTATTCTAGACGCTGCTTTGCAAGGTGTTCAAGGACTTCAGGGATTGCAAGGTTTACAAGGTACACAAGGCTTACAAGGGACGCAGGGGAGACAAGGAACACAAGGCAATCAGGGGGTTCAAGGTTTACAAGGATTACAAGGAAATCAAGGAGTTCAAGGCTTACAAGGACTACAAGGCTTGCAAGGTACGCAAGGTAGACAGGGAACACAAGGCAATCAAGGCTTACAGGGACTACAAGGTAATCAAGGAACACAAGGCTTACAAGGACTACAAGGCTTACAGGGCCTACAGGGGCTACAAGGCACACAAGGCAGACAGGGAACGCAAGGCACACAAGGCAATCAAGGTGTTCAAGGATTACAAGGTCTACAAGGTCTCCAAGGCTTGCAAGGTTTACAAGGTCTTCAAGGCTTGCAAGGAACACAAGGCAGCCAAGGCGTTCAAGGCTTGCAGGGACTACAGGGCACACAAGGTCTGCAAGGCAACCAAGGTGTTCAAGGTTTGCAAGGTTTACAGGGACTACAAGGATTGCAAGGAACGCAAGGCAGGCAAGGTACGCAAGGCAATCAAGGAGTTCAAGGTTTACAAGGATTGCAAGGCACACAAGGCAATCAAGGTTTACAGGGACTACAAGGTAATCAAGGAACACAAGGCTTGCAAGGGCTACAGGGTTTGCAGGGGCTACAAGGCACACAAGGTAGACAGGGAACACAAGGTTTACAGGGAACTCAAGGAACACAAGGAGTGCAAGGAGTCTACGGTCCTGTAGCAGGATCTGCATATGAAGTTGTTTACAAAGATGGAAATAATAATCCTGCAGGCACTGGAGACTTTACATACACAAGCGGAGTTCTATATATTGCTGATAAGGTTGGTATTAATACAGCTTCTCCAAATTCCACATTACACGTTTATTCAGCTATTAGTGGAGATAATATTTTTAATGTTGAAGGAACACAGGGCTCTTTATTTGGAGTGACAGATAATTTAAGCGGAACTCTTATGAGCGTTAATACTATCGCTGGTCTTCCTGTTTTAGAAGTAAATAGCGATTATAGTATAGTCGCTGGTAGATTTAATCAAAACGACTTTGTAATTACAACAAGCGGAGACATTGGAATAGGAACAGCAAATCCTACAGAAAAATTACATATTGCTGGCGATGCTAGAATTCAAGGTGCTTTATATGACAGTTCTAATAGTGCTGGAACTAGCACCAAAGTATTGTTATCTACCGGGACAGGCACAGCATGGACAGAGATTAGCTCTGCTGCACTTCAAGGCGTTCAGGGAACTCAAGGTTTACAAGGTACGCAAGGAAGACAAGGTACACAAGGCTTACAAGGTACACAAGGAGTTCAAGGTTTACAAGGATTGCAAGGAACACAAGGTAATCAAGGTTTGCAAGGATTACAAGGAACTCAGGGCAGGCAAGGCACACAAGGAAACCAAGGCGTTCAAGGCTTACAAGGCTTGCAAGGCACACAAGGATTGCAAGGAACACAAGGCAATCAGGGAGTTCAAGGCTTGCAAGGTGTACAAGGCAACCAAGGTGTTCAAGGTTTGCAGGGATTACAAGGCAATCAAGGCGTTCAAGGCTTGCAGGGACTACAGGGTACACAAGGGACACAAGGTCTGCAAGGCAACCAAGGTGTTCAAGGTCTGCAAGG
>CAYVBV010000101.1:4049-6592 GCA_964449745.1 uncultured Polynucleobacter sp.
CAAGGTCTGCAAGGCAACCAAGGTGTTCAAGGTCTGCAAGGTACTCAGGGTAGACAAGGCACACAAGGGACGCAAGGTCTGCAAGGCACTCAAGGTCTCCAAGGGTTGCAAGGTAATCAAGGAGTTCAAGGTTTACAAGGACTGCAAGGCACTCAGGGTAGACAGGGTACGCAAGGCAACCAAGGTGTTCAAGGTTTACAAGGAACGCAGGGCTTACAGGGTAGACAAGGAACACAAGGTTTACAAGGAGCATACGGACCTGTAGCTGGATCTGCTTACCAAATTGTATTCAAAGACGGAAATAATAACCCAGCAGGAACTGGAAACCTAACTTATACCAGCGGAATTCTTTACGCTGCTACTGGAGTGGGCATCAACACAACTTCGCCAAACTCCACTCTACACGTCTATTCTGCAACATCTGGGGACAGCATATTTAATGTTGAGGGTACTAACGGAAGTCTATTTAGTATAGTTGATAGTTTATCTGGCTCTTTAATGAGCGTTAACAATATTGTCGGTCTTCCTATTTTTGAAGTCTTTGATAATGACACAATTATAGGCGGTCGTTATGGAGAAAATGATTTTTATCTAAATACAAGTGGTAATTTAGGTCTTGGAACAAGTTCTCCAACAGAAAAATTACATATTGATGGCAATATCAGAGTCTCTGGTGCTTTTTACGATAGTACTAATAGTCCTGGTAGTTCTACTAAAGTTTTATTATCAACCACCAGTGGTACTGCTTGGACAGAAATTAGTACTGCTGCTCTTCAAGGTCTGCAAGGCACTCAGGGCACTCAGGGCAGGCAAGGAACACAAGGTAACCAAGGTGTTCAAGGTCTACAAGGCAATCAGGGCGTTCAAGGTCTTCAAGGTTTGCAAGGCACACAAGGCCTACAAGGTACTCAGGGTAGACAAGGCACACAAGGTGTTCAAGGTTTGCAAGGCCTACAAGGTACACAAGGATTGCAAGGAACACAAGGTAATCAAGGCTTGCAGGGTGCGACTGGTAATACTGGAAGTACAGGAAGTCAAGGAGCTCAGGGTACGCAAGGGCTGCAGGGTCTTCAAGGTAGACAAGGTACACAAGGTACACAAGGTAATCAGGGTCTTCAAGGCCTACAAGGAACTCAGGGTGTTCAAGGTCTACAAGGGCTTCAAGGAAGACAAGGAACTCAAGGCTTACAAGGTTTACAAGGAACACAGGGGCTTCAAGGTCTACAGGGAAGACAGGGAACTCAAGGAAATCAGGGCACGCAAGGACTGCAAGGAATACAGGGACTACAAGGAACTCAAGGCGGCTATAACGATCTAACAACAACAATAAATCCTGGCACTGGCATTGGTTTTGAATATGATTCAGGTTCAAATGCTCTTAATATTTATTTTAGCGGAGGGGACGCCGGGCAGGTTTTATTTAGAAATTCATTAAATTATCCTTCTGGCTCCGAGAGCTTTAAATTCACAGAGTCAGGAACAATTTTTGATATAGATCAAATTAGTATTAACCAAAATACCATTAGTTCTACTAGTGGAAATATTATATTAGATCCTAGTGGTAATAGTTATGTTGGCATTAATACTAGTTCTCCCACGGCCGCACTTCACGTTTATTCTGCAACATCAGGAGATAACCTACTTAATATAGAAGGAACTTATGGTTCGTTGTTTAGCGTTGGAGATAATCTTAGCGGAGTATTGATGAATGTTAATACTATTGCAGGATTACCAGTTTTAGAAATTTATGATGATTATAGTCTGATTGCTGGTAGATATAATCAGAATGACTTCGTTATCACTTCCAGTGGTGATATTGGAATTGGAACAGCAAACCCAACAGAAAAGCTTCATATTGAAGGAAATATTAGAGTTTCTGGTTCTTATTATGATTCTTCTAATTCTCCTGGTTCTGCGAATCAGATTTTAATTTCTACTGTATCTGGAACTGATTGGGCGACTCTTAGCGAAATTCAAGGTGTCGCTGGGGCTGGAAGCGCTAATCACATAGCATACTGGGGTAGCACTAGCGGCATTACCTATGATAACGGTCAGCTTTATTGGGATAGTAGTAATAATAGGCTTGGCATTGGAACTAATGCTCCGTTAGTATCCTTAGACGTTAGGGGAACAACATATACACAATATTTAAATCTAACAAGTAGTACTGCTTCTAGAATATTAGCTACTGACGTAAATAAAACAGTAACAGCATTAAATACTGCAACGTATCCAGATCTAACAGAGTTAAGTTACCTTAAAGGTGTTACAAGTAGTATTCAAACTCAAATTAATAGCAAAGTAGATGGCAGTGGAACATCTAACTATATATCTAAATGGTCTGACTCTGATACTTTAACTAATAGTGTTATTTATGATAATGGTACGAATGTTGGAATAGGAACGGCTTCGCCGTCATCAAAGTTACATATAGCACAAAACACAGCTAGTAGCGTCCTTCTAAAATTAGAACAAGATAATGCTGCCTACGAATCTTATTACGAAGCTCTTTGTCAAGATGGAGGCTATGCTAGATTTGGTAT
>CAYVBV010000102.1:0-6548 GCA_964449745.1 uncultured Polynucleobacter sp.
CGTTTAGGCTACGTGATTTTTTACATGCCCGGTCATTACATGGCCAATCCACTTGATGCTCTAAAAGTATGGGAAGGTGGTATGTCTTTCCATGGGGGCTTTCTAGGGGTATTGCTAGCAATGTGGTGGTCTGCCAGAAAAACCCAACAATCATTTTTTCAAGTGACGGATTTAATTGCCCCCTTGGTACCTTTTGGTTTGGCTTTTGGTCGTTTGGGTAATTTCCTCAATGGTGAGCTTTGGGGTCGTCCGACTGATTTGCCTTGGGCCATGATCTTTCCTCAAGCAGGTGATATGGTGGCGCGACATCCTTCGCAGTTATATCAATTCTTAGGAGAAGGTTTGTGTTTGGGCATTCTCTTGTGGTGGTACTCGAGCAAACCACGAGCAGTAGGGCAGATCTCGGGACTGTTTTTGCTGGGCTATGGCCTGTTTAGATTTTTAGCTGAATTTGCCCGAGAGCCCGATAGCTTTTTGGGTCTCTTGAGTTTGGGTCTTTCTATGGGCCAATGGTTGTCTGCACCCATGATTGTGCTGGGTATTTATTTGCTATTGCGCCCCCAGCCCTCAAAATAATCAGAATCAGCACTTAAACTAGAGTTAGCACTTCTCAATTTAATCGAATCACCTTGATGGAGCCTGCGAGACATCGGCCCTAGGTAGTTTCCCTTTTCTAGGGTAATTACCAATGTATTCAAAAATGTATACAAAATACATTGAATGCATGTCTTTTAAAGTTGTCAAAACAGCCCTCTATGTTGAAGTGACAGAGCGTCTGCGATCCATGATTGCGGGCGGTATTTTGTCGCCAGGCACCTGGATTGATGAGCAAAAGTTGGCTGAAGAAATGGGGGTGTCTAGAACCCCATTCAGAGAAGCCATCCGAATTCTTGCGTCAGAAGGCTTACTTCGCATTGAACCTCGTCGAGGCTGTTATGTCACTGAACTGACCGAAAAAGATTTAGACGAAATCTTTCCTTTGATGGCCATGCTCGAGGGACGCTGTGCATTCGAGGCAGCCCATAAAGCCAGTGATACAGAAATTCATTCGCTAGAAGAGTTGCATCAAAAGCTGCAAGCTTATGCAGAAGAAAAAAAGATTGATTTGTACTATGCCACTAATCGCGAGATTCATTTGGCTATACAGAAATTAGCCGGCAATGAGTGGTTAACCCACATGGTGCATGACTTAAGAAGAATTCTGAATCTGGCCCGTCATCGCAGCTTGCATCAAAAAGGGCGTATTGAAGAATCATGTAAAGAGCACATGGCTGTTTTTAAAGCTCTGAAATTGAGGAATGGCGAGCAAGCTGAGCAATTGATGAAACAGCATATCCTCAATCAACGAGAAGTCTTGCGTCAAATGAAGTTTGATCAGAGGTTATCCGCATGATTCTCGATAAGATGATCAAAGCTCGGCATATGAGTAAAACCATCAATGCCACCAAGCGTCTCTTGTCTGAGCGTGGAGAATCCAATGCTGCGAGTATGGCCTCAGACTTAATTGAAAACTTCAACACCTTGGATGATGAGCAAAAATCCCAATACTTCTTGCATTTGGCTGAGAAATTCAATCCCAGTCCCGCGGATGTTTTGAGTGCAGCCGAAGCTTATGCCAAAGAACCCACGGCAGATAATTTTGTCTGGATGATGAAAGTGGCTGAATCACCGAGACAAGAATTATTTCGACGCTTGAATCGTGCCCCAGGTGGCACGCACATGATCATCAATATGCGTCATCAAGTCTTGAAACTCTTGAATAAAAAACCAGAACTCAAGGCCGTAGATGCTGACATGCAACATTTGTTGAGTTCTTGGTTCAACCCGGGTTTCTTAAAAATGCATCAGGTTGATTGGAAGTCGCCGGCGCATATTCTTGAAAAAATTATTCAGCACGAAGCCGTTCATGAAATCGATGGTTGGGATGATTTGCGACGCCGCTTGCAACCCGATCGTCGCTGTTTTGCTTTCTTTCACCCTCAGTTACCTGATGAACCATTGATCTTTGTCGAGGTGGCGCTGGTTCCGGATATATCAGAAGCGGTTGGACCTCTGGTCGATAAAAAATCACCTGCGTTAGAGGTGAATCAATACAAGTGCGCTATTTTTTATTCGATCAGTAACTGTCAGCCCGGTTTGCGTGGCGTATCGATGGGGAACTTTTTAATTAAACGTGTAGCGGATAGTCTTAAGAAAGAATTTCCAACACTCAAAACTTTTTGCACCTTATCACCGATTCCAGGGTTTACAGATTGGTTGATGGCGAGTGGGGATTTACCCGTAGATCATTTGAAGCCTGCGGTCTTGGAGAAATACCAAGAGGCGATCAAGGTGCTTAATTTAAAAGACAAATCTTGGCAAGAGCGCATTCAAAATGCTTGGCATCCTGATGCAGTGCAACCAAAGGAGCAAGAAGCATTGATGGCTTTGTGTGCGATTTACTTGCTATATTACTCAGCACGCAGAGGTGGTAATTCTGTGGCGAAATTTCATTTGGGAAATGGCGCCAAATTACACAGAATTAATTGGGCTGCAGACTTATCTAAAAAAGGAATTAAACAGTCTGCGGGTCTGATGGTGAACTATCTCTATGACCTGGATAAGGTCGAAGACAACCATGAGCATTTTGTCAATGGTGAAGTCATGTATTCAAGAGCAGTATCGCAATTGATTTAAAGGTAGTTATTTTTGAAGTTTTTAACTGGAGTAAGAGGAGACAAAATGAAAAAGCCAGTGAATGTAGTGGGTCGTTTGACCTCAGTAGTAGGAACCGTAGCTGCTATTGCAGCGGTGGGTTTATCTCTCAGTTCAACCGCAGTGAAAGCTGATTCTAATTGGCCAACCAAGCCAGTCACGATTGTGGTGCCATTCCCAGCGGGTGGTGGTACGGATGCTTTTGCGCGTCCTTTATTCACAATGATGAATAAGCAAATGAACAAACAATTCATTTTGGACTATAGAGGTGGCGCGGGTGGAACTTTAGGTGCAGGTATTGCTGCCAAAGCCTCACCGGACGGATATACATTCTTCATGGGCGCTGTGCATCATGCGATTGCCCCTTCTATGTATCCAAAGCTAGATTACGACATTGAGAAGAGCTTTGTGCCTGTGGCTTTAGTGGCTGCACCTCCTCAAATCATCGTGGCCAGCCCTAAGTTACCGGTCAATGATCTTAAAGGTTTGATGGACTATGCCAAGAAAAATCCAGGTAAGTTGAACTTCAGTAGTGCCGGTAATGGTACTTCTCACCACTTAGCGGGTGAGCAGTTCAAGATGATGAGTAAAACATTCATCACCCATATTCCATACCGTGGCGCGGGTCCAGCTTTGGTTGATTTGATGGCTGGTCAAGTCGATATCATGTTTGACGGTTTAGGTTCTTCTGCACAACATATTCGCAGCGGTAAGATCAAGCCAATCGCAGTAGCTTCTAGCAAGCGCAATCCTGCATTCCCAAATGTTCCAACAGCGGCAGAAGCTGGTTTGCCAGGTTATGAAGTCAGTAGCTGGTACGCCTTGTGGGCACCTAAGGGAACACCTCAGCCAATCATTGACAAGATGACTGCTGAAGTGACTAAAGCCATGAACTCACCAGAATTGAAAACCATTTGGTTGAACAATGGTTCTGAAATCCCAACCCTAACTGGTGATGCCTTTGGTAAGTTCGTCAGCGCCGAAATCAAACGCTGGAGTGAGGTTGTTAAAGCTTCTGGCGCCAAGATGTAATTGGGCTCCAGATGAACTTATATCAGTTATTAGAGTCTGGCTTCCCAAAAGACAAATCATCATGCGCCATCGAAACGCATGATGGTTTGTACTACAGCTGGGATGATTTAGAGAAGGCCACATCCAAGATGGCCAATTTATTGGCCAGTCTTAAGTTGCCACAAGGATCAAGAGTCGCAGTTCAGGTTGAGAAATCACCTGAGGCTCTTTTTCTATATTTGGCGACTCTCAAAGCGGGATTGGTTTATTTGCCCTTAAACACGGCTTATCAAGCGGCTGAGATTGAGTATTTCATTGGCAATGCTGAACCTGCTGTGATGGTGTGTAGCCCCAAGAATTTTTCTTGGGTATCCACAGTGGCATTTAAGTCGGGTACCAAAAATGTATTTACTTTGGGTGAAGACCGCACAGGAACACTTTTAGATCGTGCAGCAGTTCAATCGGATCGATTCACAACAGTGAAGCGTTCGGATGATGATTTGGCAGCGATTCTTTACACTTCTGGAACAACCGGTCGCAGTAAAGGAGCGATGCTGACTCATGGCAATTTAGGCAGCAACGCTGAAGTCTTGAAGAAATTCTGGGCTTGGAAAAAAGGTGACGTGCTCTTACATGCATTGCCTATTTTCCATGTGCATGGCTTATTTGTGGCTTCTCATGGAGCGCTACTCAATGGCAGCAAAATGATTTGGTTGCCACGTTTAGACACCAAAGAGTTGATCAAGCACATGCCACGTTCAACGGTGATGATGGGTGTGCCTACTTTCTATGTGCGCTTGCTGTTGGATAAAGACTTCACTAAGCACACTGTCAGAAATATGCGTTTATTTGTTTCAGGCTCAGCACCTTTGTTGACTGAGACATTTAACCTATTTAAAGAGAGAACGGGTCATACCATCTTGGAGCGTTATGGCATGAGTGAAACTGTCATGTTGGTATCTAATCCGTATGAGGGTGCTCGTGTGGGTGGTTCAGTCGGCTTGCCCTTGCCAAAAACACAAGTTCGTGTGATCAAAGATGATGGCCAGTTATGCGGTGTGAACGAAATCGGTAATGTGGAAGTCAAAGGCCCGAACGTTTTCAAGGGTTACTGGCGCATGCCAGAAAAAACCAAAGAAGAGTTCACCAAGGATGGATGGTTTAAGACAGGAGATGTGGGTCGCTGGGGTGGTGAAACCAGTGCTGGCAAAGTTCCTGACAACTATCTGTGCATTGTGGGTAGAAGTAAGGACTTGATCATTTCTGGTGGATACAACGTCTATCCAAAAGAAATTGAAAGTTTCATTGATGACATGTCAGGTGTGGATGAGAGTGCTGTGATTGGCGTTCCTCATCCTGATTTTGGTGAAGCAGTGGTGGCGGTCGTGGTGCCTAAACCAGGGGCTAAGCTGAATTCAGAGGCAATGATTGCTGACTTAAAAGGCAAGATTGCTAACTTCAAAGTGCCTAAGCGCGTCATTATTGTGAACGAGCTACCTAGAAATGCGATGGGTAAAGTGCAAAAGAATGTTCTGCGCCAAACCTATGCTTAAGTAAAGTCATCGCTCAAAAGAATAAGGCCTTCGTAAGAAGGCCTTATTTCTTAGGTCATTAATAAAGTCCTAAGCCAATCAAGCCTTTATTGAGCATGTAAGCCGACAGAGCGAACAAAACCAAAGCAAATACTTTTTTCAATTGCGCCACATTCAGTTGGTGAGCCACTTTTGCGCCTAAGGGCGCAGTAATTACGCTGGCCACTGCAATCGAGGCTAGGGCTGGTAAATAAATGTAACCAATCGAGCCTGCAGGTAAGTTGGGGTTGCCGTAGCCACTGATGACGTAGGCAATGGCGCTGGCTACAGCAATTGGAAATCCAAGAGCGGCAGAAGTGGCTACAGCATTGTGCATGGCGACGTTGCACCAAGTCATGAATGGTACAGAAATAAAGCCACCACCTGCACCCACTAGACTAGATAAGAAGCCAATGAAACCACCTGCTCCCAGCATGCCGAATTTGCCAGGCAAAGTGCGACTGGGTTTGGGTTTCTTGTTGGCTAACATCTGGTAGCCCGAAAAACCAACAAATAAAGCAAAAATCATGGAAAGCCAAGATGTTTTGAGTAGGGCAAATAATTTGCCGCCACCAATGAGAGCGCCGATCAAAATACCTGGAACCAACAAAATAACAATGTCCCAGCGCACTGCGCCACGTTTGTGATGAGCGCGTACTGAGGACATAGAGGTAAAGATGATGGTGGCCATAGAGGTAGCAATCGCTATGTGGACCACGACCTCAATCGGAAAGCCATAAATGGTGAACAAAAAGGTCAAGAAGGGCACCATGATCATGCCCCCACCAATACCGAGTAAACCTGCCGCAAATCCTGTACAGCCACCTAATACTGCCAGTGCTCCCACTTGAAATAATGTCATTGAGTGACTTTCTTATTTGAACTTATAAAACTGTTGATTGAGGTAAGCCACTAAATCGGCCTCATCTTCTGGAAAGAGGTCTAAGCGAAGCTCTGTATTGCACATGCTGACCATGAACTTCAAGCGTGCTGGATCTTTGACTTTGCGATCCGCGCGGGTATAAATGACGTCGCCATTGCCTAGGCCTGATTTTTCAGCATGACACTGATAACATTTTGCTTGATGAAGGGTTTTACCGTGATTGACATCAGCTGCCATGCTTGTTGACGCAATCATGGAGCTAAGAAACATAAAACTGATGGTGGCCAAGCATTTCTTTTTCATGTCACTCTCCTATTAACAACAAAATAAGTTCCCCCACCTTGGCCGCTAGGCCGTCATCCTGAACCCAGTAGGTTCAAGGTGGCATG
>CAYVBV010000103.1:0-6430 GCA_964449745.1 uncultured Polynucleobacter sp.
TGTTCGGTTGAATGTGCTGATCTCAAACAGGTAAGAACCAGTGGAAGCAAATGTGATGGTCTTGTTGACGCTGTTGTAGCCAGGAATGTCAATGTAGTCAATGCCGTCGGGCATGGTGACTGTGAAAGCAGTGTTGGTAATTTCCAGCCAAACAATCACGGAGCCGTAGCCTGAGTTGGGGAAGTTCACAAAGTTGAGCGTGACGTTGCCAACAGGGGTGATGTTGTAGAAGTTGCCATAAGTGAAGTTGATGTCAACTACGCCCAGGGCGCCGGTCTCAGTGACCATGCTTTGTGTCCAGGCTTTGAGTTGTGGAGCAACTAGTTCAGCACCGTCTAGGTTGTTGTCAAGACTGGTGCCCGACAGTGCCGATTTCAGCACTGCATTGCGCTGTAGATCTTCGATCTCGGCCTTGGCGAAAACAAGGTTATTGCGCAGGTTCGTGAAGTTATCACGGAATCCCTGCGAATCGTTGTCTTGTCCGGCAACTGGGTAGTTGCCGTTGATGTTATAGGGGTTAATAGACGATGCCATTTATGTAAATACTCCAATCTGTGGGAATTTGATATATTTATCATTGATTCCAGGATCAGAATAGGTATCTCTTTTATCAAAGAATCTCGTACCATTTCCGTCGAAAATCGTAGTAAGATCAGAGTCTCTGACACGGTCTTGCCATCTGCGATACGCAGGGGCAGTTTGCGTTTCGTCCAAAATGGCATCATAGATCATGAAGGTAAATCCATTGGATTTGCCGTTGAGTACCTTGATCTTTTGTCCGGGCTGTATCTCTTGCACGAACTCCAATTTGACGATCTTTTCCTGATAGTTGCTGGAATCACCAGTGATATTCACTCGCCAGATACCGCCGCGTTGGTTGGCAGTACGGTAGCCAATGATAGTTCCGTTGTCGACAGTAGACAGGTCCGAGTCGCTGTAGATGTAGCCGTTCTCTATGGCAGTGACCACTGCACCTTCGGGTACACCGGCTCCCGACAGTACGCTGCCTATGCGCAGATCTGCAGGGATGAGGTCAATGCGGACTCTTGTGGTCTGCCCATCACCAATGGCGGCCACAGATGAGATGAAGTCTATCATGCTGCCCTTGGTCAAGTCTACTGTGATGTTTTTGTTTAGTGTTAGTTTGGTATAGAGTTCCGGTATGGCAGGATTCTCACTGATGTCAATCAATGACTGCGCATCAACTCTTGTGTTTTCCTGTACGCCACTGTAGGCCGTGACCAACTTGCCAACATAACTGTCAGTGTCTCCGATCACATAAGGCACTATCAACTCGTTGTTGTTGGCTGTTGCTTTTGCCGACAGCGGTATGCTCTTGTTGGTCTGTAATTTTTCCCAGTACCCGGGTATGGTGCTGTAACTGTCAAAACCATACTCGAGATCAAACCCAGTGGGGTCACTGTTGGGCTCTCGAGTCATTGCTCCGATGTCAAGTCCGTCGTCGACCAAGTCTCCCATGAAGAAGTTCTGGTAATCGATCCAGCCTTGATTTGGGCCATGCTCGTTGCTGTAGTTTTCTTGTTGAGCAAACACCAACAGATCTCCGTCAGCGAATGCTGTGACACCGTCAATGCCGCCGTTGGCTCTGAGGTAAGCCACTGTTCTATTATTAATGGAATCAAAACTCTGCTCAACAGCATAGTCTACCACTCCGCCATCGAGGTCGCCGGGGCCCAATATCAATTTGTCAAACGTGGTCTCTTTGCCAGACAGGAACGCATCCTCGGCAGTGTCGTAGTACTGGCTGAGGTGATTGTCGAGTTGGTATCTATCCAGAATGAATTCAATTTGATTGAATTGTATGCCGTTGTTTTTGAGACGATAGGCCATGAGTTTGGACGCACCGGGCACAGTATAGGCCAGCACCACTGCACGTCGGAATCCGATCACTGATTTGTCGGGCTGTACCGATGTCATCCAGTCGGGATAGATTCCTTCGGCATAGTAGCCGATGTTGGAGATCAAACGATCCTGGAAGTTGGAAAAACTATTGGGGTAGATGGTACGATATTCCGTGGCAGGATCGTTGTTGGGCAGGAAGCCGATCCTGAAATTGTTTTCAAGATATGATGCATAACCGTCGGGGAAATCGATCTTTTCTGTGGTGGCAGCATCATCGGTGTTGTTGGGGTCAACGATTTCAACATAGACCACTTCGTACTTGACACGATAGAATTCATCTACGGCCACAGCGGTTTTGACTGCTCCGAAATCGATGCGTTTCCAATAATGGTTCTTTTCAATGGCCAGTGCATACTCTCTCAGTGATGCAGGGTCAAGACCAGTCATCTCAAGGAACTTGATTTCCTTGGCTTTTCCAAACCAGGGATCTTCTTTGCGATAGATCAATTCATCGGGGAATATCTCTTGGTTGGACATGATGGCATCAAAGATCTCTCTTTGATCCAGTTGCGGGAACGCTTTGAAGTAGAGATTCTCGTAGGGTTTGTTGTACCTGGGATCAACTCTGACTGTGAATTCTTTGGTAGTCGAGGCCGCACCGTCGTCGGTGATGGCTTCCACTGTGAACTGGTAGCGATTGTCAAACAGAGTACGATCTCGGTCGAATGTGGTATCGCCGGAGTCCATGGCAAAGTAACGGAACGAAACTCGTCCCGAGATGAGACCGTTGTCCAGGAGTTGTACGCCCTGTGGCAAACGATTTGTTTCGCCATTGAGCAAACGATAATGTATGACTTTGCCGAGATTGCTGACTGCTTCCACTTTCAGTTCGCTGATGCTGCCGTTGATCACGCTGCCTAGGTCAGAGGGTGTAGTCCAAGTTATAAGGTCAACATTGTCGCCCAAGATAGTGAGACTGTACTGTACTGGCACGGATTCGTATCTACGATCAATGGCACTGACCACTGGTTCGTCAACTATTTCTCCGTAACGGTTGAGATAGTTGCCTTCTTGATCCTGGAGTACTACATTTTCAGTGACATCTTTGTAGGCTGTGACAATGAACTGATAGGTCTTGGAGGGTTCAATCTGTGGCTCGATATAACCGTATAGCCAACCGTCGGCATTGATTTGCAGATCTGGTGGCAAGCGACTCTCGCTTTGATCAAACAGGCCAGTGTCAAATCCCACGCCAGTGCCGGGGTAAGGATTGAGTGGGTATGTGATCCTGGCTTCTACCACCATCTTGCCGGGATTGGGCGCGATACTGAACGAAATGTTTTGACCACCATTGGTCACTGCATAGTCTTCATCGGCCACATATTCGTCAATGACTTCAATCACTGAACCAGTGATTCCAAGTTCGTAGCGAGTGAGATAGATATTGGTTATTTCTATCACTGCTTCTTCGTGGTACTTGCTGCGATCTACCACAAAGTTCTTGGTGTTGCCATTGGTAAAGAACAGGAATCCTGTGACTGAGTAAGCAGGCCAGTCTGCAGAACCATTCTGGTCAAAGCCCGAGCCGTCGGCCACCGATATCGACCAATACACACGGTCATCATTGAAGTCAATGGCGTCAAATTTAAAGGCAAAGTTGTTGTCCTGGCGTATGGTAGGCAGAGCCTGTGCAGGTGTAGTGATAATGGGAATGTAACGGAAATCGTGATCTACTGTGAGGTATTCGTTGTCGACAGTGAGTCCGATGTTTTCTCCAGTCTCAACGATGTGATCTTGATCCGCACGGAACAAGGCCTTGTTGGCCACACGTATTGAATAAGTGAAAGAATCAGTGTTGGCACCGTCGGTGACTTGCACAGTGAACACATAGGATTTGTTTTTGGCCTTGCCCGAGTAGTCGTAGGGAAAGTAGTCATAGCGTTGCTTGACTCTCTGTTCGCTGTCAAAGGAATCGTAGCCTTTGAGGCCTTGGTCATAGAGGTCGGGCTGTAATCTAATATAGCCATCTAGCAGACCCGAATCCGACAACTCAATGCCAGGTGGCAGTTGTCCATTGACCAACGACCATTTCAATATCGTGGTTGGACTATCCTCGATGGCACGCAGTTGATGACGGAAATAAGTGCCGTCAAACACATGATCGATCAGTGTGACTTTGGGAACAATGATGGGTGGGAACACATTGGACACAGTCATGATAAAGGTCTTGTCGACCACTGTGCCTGATGTGGTTCGTGCTCGAACTGCAAATGTGTATTTTCTTGTTTCGTCAACAGGCAAGTTGTCGAGTATCACCGGCACACCTTGTAGCATGCCCGACTTTACCACTTGTAGTCCTGGGGGAATATCTCCGCTGAGGAAAGAGAACTCGATGTTTTCGTTGGTGGGATTGGTTATCTCAAGTACACGCTCATAGAAGACCAACTCGGTGACTGTGCCAAGGTTGCTGGGCATTTGCCATTCTGGTCTTGCCATCAGTTCTTACTCCTTAAGCAGGAAACGATTCTAAGGGAATACGTTTCCATTGTATATCGGGATTGCCGTCAACGTCTTGTGTGTTGATACAAATGTACATGTAGTTGGCATCAAATCTAATTTCGCCGTAGAGACCGTCTGTGACTGGAGCCACGTTACTAACAGTTTCGGCATCCTCGGGTGTTTGTACACACAGGCGCTGTGCGAGCATGATGTTGGGCTTGACAACACCACCTTCCATTTTTGTGGCCAGCAGCACAGTGGTGCCCTGGAACTTCACGTTCCCAACGAAATCACTGAAAGCACTGGCCACGATGGGACCCAGTGTGGCTGTGCCAGCCACTGACAAGTTACCCGACAGTTGGGTGTCTCTGGTCACTGTTACATCATTGGTGACGGTGAGGTTGGAAGTAAAGGTGTCATTGACAACTACCAGACTTTCCAAAGAACCCACAGTGGTGATATTGGGTTGGTAACTGGTGGTCAATGTGCCACTGATGTTGGTTATTGTGGCATTGGTAGCAGAAAGGTCAGCGGACGACAAGAGGTCGGCTGTGACTGTGCCGCCCACAGCAATATTTCCACCCACGTTTAAGTTGGTCAATGTGCCAACTGTGGTGATGTTGGGTTGATTGACAGTGCTGATAGTACCTGTCAGTGTGGTGCCGGTGACTCGTGTGGCAGCGATGTTGCCGCTGACATTGACATTCTTGGCCACGCCTAAACCGCCGGCGATGGTCACAGAACCGTTTTCGTAGTTGGTGCTGTCTGTGGTGTCTTGGAACTGTGTTTGCCCGTCAATGGGGCCACCTTCCCAGGTCACTGGGGGGAAGTTATCAATGAGTTCTTGGACGAAACTGTCTTGTACTTTGGCAAAGTTGCGATTTACTTTGTTAAAGGCTTCTCTGATAGAGTCACCAGAGCCATCGTTGGCGCTTGCCCCAGTGTAGACTTCTTCGAAATTGGTTGCCATATTAGTATGATTCCATTGTTATAACTTGTATTTACCAGGTATCTGGAGCCCAGGCCACACGCTTCCAGATATTAGTGACGCCATCGTAGTCGGCAGCACAATAGTAGTGATAAGAGGCGTCATTGGCTGTCATGCCTGTGAGATCTCCCAATTGTCCCACACTAGAAGTGGGCACGTCAACCACTTTAAATGTCAGTAACCCATTGGCAAATTTAATTTGACCATTGGTCTCAATGTCGCCGTAGTTGCGCAACACTGTGTTGGGGTCTTCACTGAGTATGCTGTATTTGCTACCAATAGATCCAGCAGCGCCGCCGCCGGTTGAATAAGTTCTAGCCCAATAGTTGTTGCCAGATGTGCGATAAGGTAGATACAATCCCACTGCTGTAGTGATGGCACTGTTTTCCCCGCCAGCCATGATGATGGCCTCAAATGCTGCGGCTATATCAACCGTGCTGACTGCACTGGATGTGCCGGGATCAGTTAGTACCTGTACAGCACCATAGAGACCAGTGGCAATGCCAGGGCCTCCGGCATTATAAGAAGGGTCACCGGCGTCATTGCGAGGGATACGGTCTCCTCCGGTGATGTTTATAGTTCCGTCACTGGGATAGACCAATGCAAAACCGCTGCCACCAACCACGTGACCAACTTGTCCGCTGCCCAGCAACGAAATACTCGATGTGGCGCCTGACATAGTCAGCATACGCTCATAACCATCCCAGGTATAACCATTCAAGACCACTTCATTGTTTACAGACATTCCGCGGAAGCGATCTGAGGCCAACATATCTCCGTTGAGAGTGATTTGGTTGGAGAAACTGTGCCCGATCTCAGTGTTGGACACGCTGTCAGCGACACGGGTGGCGGCACTGGGTGTGCGTCCAGTCAACTCGGTCGCACTTTGTAACAAAGTGCCCCAAGGTTCGAATGTTTTGTAGGTGGAGCCGTAGTTGGCGTTTGGTAGAGTGGTGGGTGTGCTGTTGTCCGTGACAGTGAATCGATTGTTGCTGTCTATTGATATGGTTGATGGAGCATTCTGGTCAAAGGTCAGCCAAGGCGAAGAGAAAGATCCGTCCTTGAAGATACCAAAACGTG
>CAYVBV010000104.1:0-6423 GCA_964449745.1 uncultured Polynucleobacter sp.
CAATGTGATTGATTTGGCCGTGGGTGTGATCATTGGTGGAGCTTTTGGCAAGATTGTTGACTCAGTGGTGGGTGATGTGATCATGCCTTTGATTGCTTGGTTGATTGGCGGAAAATTAGATTTTTCTAATTTATTCATAGTCTTAGGAAAAGTCCCAGAGAATGTTCCCATGACATTGGATGCCCTAAAGAAAGCGGGCGTTCCTCTGTTTGCCTATGGCAATTTTTTGACCATCACCCTGAACTTCATTCTGTTGGCCTTCATTATTTTTCAAATGGTCAAAATCATTAATCGCATTAAACTTCAGGACGAAACAGAAACACCCCCACCTCCAGTCCCTGAAGATATTCAGTTACTGCGAGAAATCAGAGACAGTTTAAAAAAATAAGGACTTTGAAATGATCACCACCCCATCAGGTTTGCAATACGAAGATACAGTCGTTGGCTCAGGCGAAGAAGCCAAAAAAGGTCAATATGTGTCAGTTCATTACACCGGTTGGTTGTATGAAAACGGCCAAGCCGGTCAAAAGTTTGATTCCAGCAAAGATCGCAATGATCCCTTTGAGTTCCCATTGGGTGGCGGCATGGTCATCAAAGGCTGGGATGAAGGTGTGCAAGGCATGAAAGTCGGTGGCACACGCCGCTTAGTGATTCCATCTGATTTAGGCTATGGCGCCTACGGGGCTGGTGGCGTGATTCCGCCCAATGCTACTTTGTTATTTGAAGTAGAACTTTTGGGTGTCTAAGTTTTAAATAAAGTTTAGATTTTTTGGATGAGAGCAATGGCTTGAACAGCAATGCCCTCACCTCGACCCAAATGACCGAGTTGCTCATTAGTCTTGGCTTTGACGTTGACATGATCCAGTGATAGACCCAAATCACTGGCAATGTTTTTAACCATCTCTGGAATATGGGGTGCCATCTTCGGAGATTGGCAAATGATGGTGGCATCCACATTTCCGACCTGATAACCCGCTGCCTGAATCAAAGCCAAAGTGGCACGCAAGAGCACTCGGCTATCGGCGCCTTTGAACTTCTCATCGGTATCAGGAAAATGTCGACCAATGTCGCCTAAGGCGGCTGCGCCCAGAAGTGCATCCGTGATGGCATGCAGCAAAGCATCCGCATCAGAGTGACCCAATAGACCCTTGTCATGAGGAATCTTCACGCCCCCCAAGATAAGCTCTCTACCAGATACCAAGGCATGAATGTCATAACCTTGACCGATTCGAATTGAACTGCTCGTCACACCGCTTGTCATGAGTTTTCTTTCTATTTATCTCTTCAGTTCTTATCCAGAAGCAGTAGTTGATTCATTAAAGCCCAATCCGCTGGATATGTCACTTTTAAATTGCGCCACTCTCCTTGAACCAAGAGAGGCTCACACCCTGCTCGCTCCATGGCACTGGCCTCATCAGTAATTTCTAAGTCTTGATTCAATGAAACTTCAAGAGCTTCTGTCAAAGCTCTCAATCTAAACATCTGTGGTGTTTGGGCTAACCACAAACCCTCTCTGGGTAATGTTTTACCAATGCAGTTGGGGTTTTGCTGTGAAATGATTTTCAGCGTATCCGCCATGGGCATCGCCAAAATACCGCCAGCCACATAGCCATGTTCAATGACAGCCTCCATCAAACGTCGCGCTGCCTCAACAGTCAAACCTGGTCTGGCGGCATCATGAACCAAAACCCAATCGTCTGGGTCAATACCAGCATCGGCCATCGCTTTGAGTGTCTTACAAACAGTTTCAGCACGAGTCGCGCCTCCGGTATGACTGAAGCGAAATCTCGCATCCTTGGGCCAAAGATTAGATATCGCTAACAGCTCTTGGTCATCTTGCGAAACTCCAACCCATACAGACTCAATCTCGGGCATCGCCAAGAAAGTATTGATGGCATGCAATGCCATGGGCTGACCTGCCAAAAGCTCAAATTGCTTTGGGCGATTCAAGCCCATCCTTGAGCCGGTCCCAGCACAGGGCATCAAAACATGGAAAGCGGGTTTTGAGTTTTTAGAGGTTTGTGCTGAATTCATGCCTCAATTCTATAATGGCTGGCTTATGCAGAAGTTATCGGCCGATTCTTTGGCCCAATTTAGTCAGGTGACTTGGTCACCCCCCCTACCTGGTCCCCGGGATGGGCAGCGCTTTACCTTCGGCCCAATTCAAGGCTCAGCTGACTCTGCTCTGATTGCAGAACAAGCTTTGCGACATCGCTCAGCATTTTCGGTGATGGTGATCATTTGCGCCAATGCACTCGATGCAGCACGTTTGCATGAAGAAATTCCAGTATTTGCCCCTGAATTAAAAGTGCGTTTATTACCCGATTGGGAAATACTGCCCTACGATGCATTCTCGCCTCATCAAGACTTGGTTTCAGAGCGCTTAGCTACCCTGCATGAACTACTGATGGGCAGTTGTGACATTGTGCTGATGCCAGTCACCACTGCTTTACAAAAGTTGGGGCCTCCCAGCTTTTTAGCCGCTCACACCTTCTTTTTTAAGAAAGGTGACAAACTCGATGAAATGGCTTTACGTGCACAACTGCAACAAGCAGGTTACGACCCTGTCAGTGCTGTGGTTCGACCTGGCGAATATAGTCTCAGAGGTGGCTTGATTGATCTGTTCCCCATGGGCTCAGCACTTCCCTATCGCATTGATTTATTCGGCGATGAAATTGATCAAATTCGCTCCTTTGACCCAGACACACAACGCAGTTTGTTTCCGGTTCAGGAAGTTCGCTTGCTACCAGGCCATGAGTTTCCAATGGACGAAGAGTCCCGCACGGCATTTCGAGGTCGTTGGCGCGAAGTATTTGATGGCGATCCGAGTCGCTGCAGCATCTATAAAGACATGGGGCTTGGCATACCAAGCGCTGGTATTGAATCTTATTTGCCACTTTTCTTTGATAGCACGGCCACCGTCTTTGATTACGCTCCTTTGAGTAAAGGGCCTGTTTGGCTTGGGCTTCATGGAGAACTTGAAGATCCAATCAAAGGTTTTTGGCAAGACACGCAACAACGCTATAACTTTCTCAGTCATGATTCTTCACGACCAGTTTTAGAACCCAAACAACTCTACTTACAACACGATGAGTTCTTTGCCTTACTCAAATCTCGTGCACGCTTGAGCCTACAAAAAGAGGCCATTGAAAATGTTGAACCGGTGTTTTGGCGCTTGCCTGACATTGGTGTTAATCGCAAAGAAGCAGATCCAATCTCAAAACTCAAGCATTTAATTGCCAACACTCAATCCCGAGTATTAATCAGTGCAGACAGCCCCGGCCGCCGGGAAACCATTCGTCAATTATTCGAAGAGCATCAACTTAAACCTCAAGTTTTGGACTCTTTCCAAGAGTTCTTGGTGACTGATGCGAAGCTGTGCTTAACTCACAGCGCCATTCATGATGGCTTTGTCGCAAGCCATGCACAAATCATTGTCATCACTGAATCAGAGTTGTTTGCGGCGAGTGCCCGCACACGACGTAAAGGTAAGGATAAAGAAGCCAGCAATGTGGACACGCTGGTCAAAGATTTATCCGAACTCAAAGTCGGCGATCCTGTGGTGCATGCCGAGCATGGTATTGGTCGCTACCAAGGCTTAATCTTGCTTGACGTTGGCAATGGTGAAGAAGAGTTTTTACACTTGATGTATGCCCATGCGGCGACTCTGTATGTGCCCGTCGCACAATTACAGTTAATCAGTCGTTATGCCGGCGCAGATCCAGAATCAGCTCCTCTTCATCAATTAGGTTCAGGTCAGTGGGAGAAAGCCAAGCGCAAGGCAGCCCAACAAATCCGTGACACTGCCGCTGAGTTATTGAACTTATATGCACAAAGAGCTCTGCGCAAGGGACATGCCTTTGAATTTTCTGCGCATGACTATGAAGCATTTGCTGAAAGCTTTGGCTTTGAAGAAACGGCCGACCAAGCAGCCGCGATTGCCGCAGTGATTCAAGACATGACCAGTGGCAAACCCATGGATCGCTTGGTATGCGGCGATGTGGGCTTTGGGAAAACAGAGGTCGCTTTACGCGCTAGCTTCTTGGCAGTCATGGGTGGCAAACAAGTGGCCATCATGGCGCCAACCACTTTGTTGGCAGAGCAACACGCCGAAACCTGGAAAGATCGCTTTGCTGATTGGCCGGTCAAGATCGTAGAGTTGTCTCGCTTTAAAACTGCCAAAGAAATTTCAGCCGCATTGGAATCCATGGCCAAAGGCGAAGCTGATATTGTGATTGGTACCCATAAATTGTTCTCCGCCGATGTGAAGTTCCCTCGCTTGGGCTTGGTGATCATCGACGAAGAACATCGTTTCGGAGTTCGTCAAAAAGAAGCTCTCAAAGCTTTGCGAGCGGAAGTCGATGTATTGACCTTGACGGCCACGCCGATTCCGCGCACTCTGGGTATGGCTTTAGAAGGTTTACGTGATTTTTCTGTGATTGCCACAGCACCTCAAAAACGTTTGGCTATTAAGACCTTTGTTCGCAGAGAAAGTGACAGCATCATTCGCGAGGCCGTACTGCGAGAAATCAAACGCGGTGGACAGGTTTACTTTTTACACAATGAAGTCGATACGATTGAAAACCGCAAGCAATCATTGGAAAAGCTCTTGCCAGAAGCTCGCATTGCGGTGGCTCATGGCCAAATGCATGAGCGCGATCTAGAACGAGTGATGCGTGACTTTGTGACGCAACGAGCGAATGTGCTCTTGTGTACCACCATCATTGAAACCGGTATTGACGTTCCTACTGCCAACACCATCATCATGCACCGAGCCGATAAGTTTGGTTTGGCCCAATTACATCAACTGCGCGGACGTGTGGGTCGCTCTCACCATCAAGCCTATGCCTACTTGACTGTTCCAGACCCAGAGGCTCTTACAAAGCAAGCCAAGCTGCGCTTAGATGCCATTCAAGCCATGGAAGAATTAGGCTCTGGTTTCTATTTGGCGATGCACGATTTAGAAATTCGTGGGGCTGGCGAGGTTCTTGGGGACAAACAATCTGGAGACATTTCTGAAATTGGCTTTCAGCTGTACACAGAAATGCTCAATAAAGCCGTCAAATCTCTCAAAAGCGGCAAAGAGCCCGACTTGATGGCGCCAATGGAAGTCATTAGCGACATTAGCTTAGGTGTACCTGCACTATTGACCAATGATTATTGCCCTGACGTTCATGAGCGCCTGTCTTTGTATAAACGTCTTTCCAGTGTGGAAACCCATGAAAAGTTGCTTGAAATCCGTGAAGAACTGATCGATCGTTTTGGTGAATTACCAGAACAAGCTCAATCTTTATTTGAAACGCATCGCTTGCGCCTCAATATGTCTTCTTTGGGCATTAAAAAGATTGATGCCAATCCGGTACAAATTACGATTCAATTTATTCCTAACCCACCGATTGACCCCATCAAGATCATTCAATTGGTGCAAACCAATAAACGCATTCAACTCAATGGCCAAGATAAGTTGAAAATCTTGCCTGCAGATAAAGAAGCATTTATGAGCTTGGCTCAGCGCTTGGAAGCCATTAGACTATTACTCAAACATTTAGGCGATACTGTCACAAAGTAAGACCATCACACCATTTAATCATGCAAATTGCCTTATTTCATTCACACTCCATCGATGATCAACTGATTCGAGAGATTCAACAATCTCATCAGGTGAAAGCCATTCGCCTGGCATCACCTAAAACAGCCATTTTGCAGTTAAGCGATGTTTTAAATCATGAACAACGTGTTCATCTTCGCAACTTAGGCACTCTCCACCAAACCGATATTGGATTTTTACCTAAGCACTTTGATGTCGCAGGCATCAAGGTTTTGGCGATGGACATGGATTCCACTTTGATCAATATTGAATGCATTGATGAGATTGCAGATGCAGTTGGCAAAAAGAAAGAAGTATCCGAAATCACTGAAGCAGCGATGCGCGGTGAAATCAAAGACTTTAGCGAGAGCTTGCGCCGTCGCGTGGCCTTGTTAAAGGGAGTACCCGCCCATGCTTTAGATCAAGTATTTACAGAACGTTTGCGATTAAATCCTGGTGCCAAAGAGTTAATTGCCGGTGCTCATGCAAAAGGCATCCATACCCTTCTCGTCTCTGGCGGTTTTACGTTCTTTACCCACAAGTTACAAGCCGAATTAAATTTATCTGAAACCCATGCCAATCAATTAGAAATTATTGATGGCACCTTAACTGGACAGGTTTTAGGTCCTATTGTGGATGGCGCTGCCAAAGCAGCTTACGTTGAGGCACGATGCTTGACCCTTGGAAGTAATAAACATGCAGCCATCACGATGGGCGATGGCTCCAATGACTTACCCATGATGCATGGTGCCGGTCTATCGATTGCTTACCGAGCCAAACCGATTGTGAAAGAAAAAGCTGACGTGGCTTTTGATCACGTGGGACTCGATGCTTGG
>CAYVBV010000105.1:0-6419 GCA_964449745.1 uncultured Polynucleobacter sp.
TGGTATACTAGTGTACATGGAAATGCCAATTAACCCAAAAACTGGAAAGCCGATTGTCGGCAATGTGCGTAGAAAAGTTATTGAAAAGAACTATGACTGGGGTCTTTATGTATATAAAAAGGCTAATGGAAAGTGGTTTACGGATGGACAGGGTTCTGTTTTGAACATTCCATCAATGCGTGGAGATATTAGTCAAATCTCCAAACTAAAGCAAGCAGCAATGCATTATGGAGATCCAGGTGATGGAGAAGCAGTATTTGTTGCGGGACTAACAAGAATTTCTGAAGAAGAGTATACAGAGCAAATGGATAGAATGAAAGAAGGTCTTATTCCTTCAATGAACGATCTAGGTGCTTGGAAGGCTGCTCAAGATACAGTAGATACATATGGTGCAGGAGCCTTAGATGACTGATGAAAATTATGTGAGAGCAAGTTTAAACACACAAGAAGTAGATGTAAATCCTTTTAAAGATAAGGATCCATTTACAAAATCTTGGGATTCGCTAAAAGATTTTAACGGAATTGATTCAAACTTTAAAAGACGAGAAACTCGTAAAATTAACAAGGCTCAGCCATCAGCAGCATATTTAGATGCAGCAAATGCAATTCAAAGTGGTCAAGAAGATACAGGCTCAAAGGCTTTGCAACCTGGAATGGTCTTTCGTAATGGTTATGGTCTTTTTGATGTTATTACACCACCATACAATCTTTATGAATTGGCTAACTTCTATGATACTTCTTTTGCTAATCACGCAGCCATTGACGCAAAAGTAGAAAACATTGTAAGTCTTGGATATCATTTTGAGGTAACAGATAGAACTGCAATGCGTCTTGAAATGGTAGAAGATCCTGCAGCCCTAGACAGAGCAAGGCGTAGAATTGACAGGGCAAAGATTGAACTTGAAGAATGGTTAGAATCACTTAATGATGATGACTCATTTATTAAGACAATGGAAAAGGTTTATATTGACCTTCAGGCAACAGGAAATGCATATATTGAAGTTGGCAGAACTGTTACTGGAGAAATTGGATATGTAGGACATATTCCTGCTATCACTATGCGTGTCCGTAGAATTCGTGATGGATATGTTCAGATTATTGGAGAAAAAGTTGTTTATTTTAGAAATTTTGGGGCAAAGAATCCAAACCCGATTACAAGTGATCCACGACCAAATGAGATTATTCATCTTAAAGAATACTCTCCACTTAACACTTATTATGGCGTACCAGATATTGTGGCAGCACTTCCATCACTTTTGGGAGACCAACTAGCCTCTCAATATAACATTGATTATTTTGAAAACAAGGCTGTACCACGATATATTGTGACACTTAAAGGTGCAACACTTTCTGCTGATGCCGAAGACAAAATGTTTAGGTTCCTTCAGACTGGACTAAAGGCTCAGTCACATAGAACTCTATACATTCCACTTCCTGGTGACACAGATACTCGTAAAGTTGAATTTAATATGGAACCAATTGAGGCTGGAGTACAAGAGGCTTCATTTGAGAAATATCGTAAACAGAATCGTGATGATATTCTTATTGCTCATCAAGTCCCAATCACAAAATTGGGTGGTACAGAGGCAAGTGGTATTGCAGCAGCACTAGCACAAGACCGTACATTTAAAGAGCAAGTTGCTAGACCTGCACAACAACATCTTGAAAAATTTGTAAATAAGATTGTCAAGGAGCAAACAGATATCCTTGAATTTAGATTTAATGAAATGACTCTTACAGATGAGATTGCACAATCTCAGATTATTGAGCGTTACATTAAGACAAAGGTTATGTTGCCTAACGAGGCTCGTGAAGTCTTGGGCTTACCACAAGTTGAATATGGCGATGAACCATTTGAAATGGGTGCAAGACAAGCAGCAGATGCTAGGGCAAACTTAGCACAAAACAGAGAAAGGGATAGCGAAAGGGCGAACAATTCGTCAGATAGTTCTGCTACAATTAGTGGCAGAAATCCGCAAGGTGAAGGTCGATCTTCACAATAACGGATATTTCAGACATTTGTTAAAAAGATTTGCTATAATATAAACTGTATGAATATCAATAAGGCTACTTTTGTTACGGATGGCGACAATGTTCGCTTTTCTATGCCTATTAACAAGGTTGATACAGAGCGTAGAGTCGTCTCTGGTTTTGCTACCCTTGACAACATTGACAAGCAGGGTGACATCGTAACATCCGATGCTAGTGTCAATGCCTTTAAAAAGTTTCGTGGAAATCTTCGTGAAATGCACACTCCGAGTGCAGTTGGAAAAGTTGTCTCCTTTAAAGAGGATCGTTATTTTGATCCTACGACTAAAAAGTTCTATAAAGGAGTTTATGTTTCTGCGTATGTTTCAAAGGGTGCTCAGGATGCATGGGAGAAGGTTTTGGACGGTACATACACAGGTTTTTCAATCGGGGGAAGCATCCAAAAATTTGATGACGGATATAGTGCAGAACTAGATAAATCAATCCGTATTATCAAGGAATATGAACTACACGAATTATCACTTGTTGATAATCCAGCAAATCAATTTGCTAATGTAATTTCTATCGAAAAGGTTGATGGACAGAACACTCTTAGTGGTTTCTTGTCTAAGGCTGATGTAGATAATGTTTACTGGTGCAGTTCAGATGATATTGTTCAGATTTCCGATGATGAGGGTGCTGCTTGCCCTTCTTGTGCAGATAAAATGCAGAATATTGGTTTTGTAGAAAACAGTGATGCAGAAATGGTAAAGTTCTTAGTTGATAGTGCTAAAGGCATTGTGACAATTAAGAAGAATGAGGAGGTAAGTCCTATGACAGAAGAAACAGTTGCAGTTGAAGAAACTGCTGTTGAAAATGTTGAGGTCGCTCCAGAGGCACAGCCAGAAGTGGCTGAAGTAGCCGAAGTAGCAGAAGAAGTAGTTGCAGAAGAAGTTGTTGAAAAATCAGTTTCTCCTGAAGAAGATTCTGCTGAAAAAGTAGTTGCTGAGGAAGTTGTTGAGGAAGATGGTCTTGAAAAGTCCGTTTCTGAAATCAAGCAAACAGTAACAGATGCCTTTGGCGATCTTGCAGCAACCGTGAAATCACTTCACGAACAAATTGCTGCACTATCAAAGTCTCTTGATGAAGTGTCAAATGAGGTTAGCACAATCAAGGGTAACTTTAATGAGTTTGGAAAACGAGTAGACGCTGTTGAAGCAGATACCGCTTTCCGTAAGTCTGGCGATCTTGGCGAGATCGTGCAGGAACCAGAAATGGTTCAAAAATCCCTATGGGGCGGGCGTTTCCTCAAAACTGCCGACCTATTCAAATAAAAAACACTAGGAGGTGAACAATATGTCGGAACAAGAAAAAGAAATCCTAAAGGCTGCTGATGAAGGTGTGTTTGCATCAGGAGGTATTGGTGGTGTAAGCAACCCTGCACTAGATGCATTGGGCAATGTGCCTACTCCAATCTATGGCGATACTTCAGGTCCAAACGCAGTAAATCCAACTGGCGTTGCTGGTGGTATTCTCGCACCTGAACAGGCTCGCCGATTCATCGACTATGTGTGGGATGCAACAGTTCTCGCTAACGATGGTCGTAGAGTTACAATGCGAGCCAACACAATGGAACTTGAAAAAGTTAATGTTGGTGAGCGTGTGATTCGTGCTGCAAACCAAGCAGACGGTGATTATACAAATGCTGGTGCAACCTTCACCAAAGTAGAACTAACAACCAAGAAGATTCGTCTTGATTGGGAAGTTTCTACAGAGGCTCTTGAAGATAATATTGAAGGGGGTGCTCTTGAAGACCATCTCGTACGCTTGATGACCAATGCTTTCGGTAATGATATCGAAGATTTGGCTATCAACGGTGATGGATCAACAGGAAACTTCCTTTCTATTATGGAAGGTTTCGTTTACAAGGTTACTGACGGTTCAGATGCTCATGAAGCAGTTGTTACCGTTTCAGATAATGCTTGGACACCAGAAGTAATGCAGGACATCATTCTTGCAATGCCACGAAAGTATCGTGCTTTGCGATCTGGAATGAAGTTCTATGCAGGTACAGATGCCTTTGCAGGTATCGTTAAGAATAACGGTACTGTATGGGATGCTGTAGGTTCAACCGAAGCATCTCGTGCTGCATACCTCAACGGTCAAGGTCAAACCCTCGGAAATGCACGAACAACTCGTGTACTTGGTATTGATGTTCTTGAAGTTCCTTACTATCCAGAAGGTTATGTCGATTTGACATTCCCTGCTAACCGTGTATGGGGCTTCCAGCGTGACATCACTGTCAACCGTGAATACAAGCCAAAGAAAGATACGATTGAATACACAGTATTCATTCGCTTTGGTATTCAGTGGGAAGAACTTGATGCAGTTGCTTATGCAGATGCTGCAGCAGAGTCATAAAATCTGACTGATTGACGGAGGGGAGTAGGGCTTAAAACTCGCTCCCCTCTAGTCATATTCTGATATAATAGGATTGGAGGAAATTATGGAAAATTTATATGAACAGCACGATTGGTTTTCAGCAGAAAATGTTGAAGAAGTTGCTGAAGAGGTAATTGCTGAAGAAGCGATTGTCGAAGAAGTGGTTATTGAAGAACCAGTTGTTGAAGAGGTAGTTGAAGAAAAAGTTGTTGAAGCACCTAAAAAAGACTTTTCTCGTAAATCAAAAAAGGGTAAAGTTGTATATGCTGTCAAACCAGTAAAGGTTGCTGGCATCATTGTTGAAAAAGGATATTCAAAAATTGCAGACAACTTAGTAGAAGATGTAATTAAGCATCCAAAAGTACGACTTGCTTCTGAAGAAGAAATTGCAACTTACTGGGAGGAATAATGTCTTTTATGGAAGAAATGTCTAAGAAGACAGTGTTCGAACTTAAGTCTTATGCTAAAAACAATGGCATTAATCTTGAGGGTGTTACCAAAAAAATTGACATTCTTGAAGTTATTGCAAGTTTTAATCCTGAGAAAAAAGAAGAACTTAAAGAAGAAAAGGCTCAGGGCAAAGTTGCTCTTTATTCAGATAGAAACTTAAACTGGAATGGTGTAGGTTCTCTGAAAAAAGGGTATAACATCGTAACGAAGGAGGCATCGGAAAAATGGCTACAACACAAGGCTGTAAGAGAAGCAAGCCCAAAGGAAGTAGCATCTTATTTCGGTGAAATTGAATGATTATTTTAAGAGTTCCACCATATCCATTAATGGCAAGCATTGAAGTTCCACAAGCAGATGAATTTTATTATGTTTATATTGAAGACTCAGCAGGAGATCTTTTGGTAGATTCTGTATATGAGTCTAGTGGATATACTATTTCAATAGAGTTACCAGAAGATGGAAACTTGTATGATGAGACATACTTGGTTTCAGTTTATGAAACAGATGGTGAAGAACAAGGTAACAAAGTAGTTGAAGAAACTCTTGAAATCGTTCGACCATACACAGCAATTACTGGAGATACAGCAACTGAAATTGAACAAAACCAAGCATATGAAGAACTTGCAAGACTAGTAATTGATTCCGTTACAGGTGGGTTTTATTACAAGAAAACTGTTTTACAAACAACAGGTCTTGGTAATGATTATATTCCTGTGTGGGAAAAGCCACATAAAATTTTAACTGTTATTGAAAACAATGTAATTGTATGGAACCATATAGATGGTGGAACTCCAGGGTTTGAAGGATATGATTTCCACTTAACAGATGATAGAACTGCTATTACACGACATATCTCTGGAGAATATGATCGTAATGAATCAGACCCATTATTCTTACCCACCGCAACATCTGACCTACTAGATATTTATGGTAGAGGTGGAGTTATGTTTCCAAATGGATATGACTATGTGTTTATTCTTGAAACAGGGTACAAAACAATTCCTTCAGACATTAAAAGAGCAACAGACTTATTAATTGAAGATATTAAGTGTGGAAAACTAGATTACTATAAACGATATGTTAAGTCATATAGCACAGATCAGTTTAAACTAGATTATGACGCACGAATGATGGATAGAACAGGCAACTTAGTTGTTGACAAAATACTAGAAAAGTATATGCCAACGATTCATAAATTTGGGGTGTTGTAAATGGGATGCTGTGGCAATGATTTCTTATTTCCTATGAAGGCTGACATATATTATCCACAAGTAGAACAAAATATGTATGGTCAGATTACTAAAGATTGGTCTATTGATAGGACAGTTTCTTGTAGTTTTCTTCAAGATAAATTATCTAAAGAAGACTTGCCAGTAGACTCTTATGTGCATCCAAAAGATCGACTTGTTGGCAGGGTTCAAATAGATATTAGAAAATCATCTGCTGGAGAAAATCACGCATTATCAAATATCTTAGTAGTCAATATTCGTAATGCCTACGATGATTTAATTTATTTTGAGACATCTGGAGAACGAGAAGGCAGGGGTACAATATTTGAA
>CAYVBV010000106.1:0-6399 GCA_964449745.1 uncultured Polynucleobacter sp.
TGATCCAATGAAACAGCACCTTGGGTAATTCCAGTGATTGGTGCACGAGGATTCATGTGCATTAAACGATGCTTGAGAGCGCTAACTGCTTGAGCATCCACCAAGTCTGTTTTGGTAATAAAAATACGATCAGCAAAGCCCACTTGTTGCTGAGCCTCTTCCTGCTGGTCTAATTGTTGATTGCCGTGCTTGGCATCGACCAAAGTGACAATTGCATCCAGAATGTAATGACTGGCAACTTCATCATCCATGAAAAAGGTTTGAGCCACTGGGCCAGGGTTGGCAACTCCAGTTGTTTCAATCACCACACGGTCAAACTGAATTTTTTTCGCCTGACGCTGGTCAAACAAATCGTTCAGAGCCTTCACCAAATCACCTCGAATTGTGCAACACACACAACCATTGCTCATTTGCACAATTTGCTCATTGCTGTCTTGAACCAAAATATCGTTATCGATATTTTCTTCACCAAATTCATTTTCAATGACGGCAATTTTCTTGCCATGGTTCTCATGAAGTATGTGTTTGAGTAAAGTTGTTTTACCGCTTCCCAAAAATCCAGAAAGTATGGTGACTGGAATTAACGCCATGATGTGTTCCTTATTAATCTTTTAATTATGAGCATTTCTTGAATACTTTGCTACAGTCTTTGAAGTAAAAGACCCTTTAAGTAATCGCCCTCTGGGAAACTGGTCAAGAGGGGATGATCAGCGCCTGAAGAAAGTCTTTGGATAAGCCTAAAGTCCATGGTTTTATCATTTGAATGAGTCATGGCTTCTGCGCTGGCCATGGCAATGGTTTTTTCAAATAAAGCAGTATCAACTGCACCAGAACACGAAAATGTAAACAGCAACCCCCCGGGTCTGAGCAACTGCATCCCCGCACGATTGATTTCTTTATAAGCGCGCAGCGCCTTGTCCAAATGATGTGATGACGGAGCAAATTTTGGCGGGTCTAAAACAATCACATCGAACTGTTTTTCTTCTTTTCTAAATTGGGTGAGTACATCAAACGCATCTGCATCTATCCAAGTCGCCCTTGAAACATCAAAATGATTTTGAGCCATCTGTTTCTGAGCCATTGCCAAGGCTTCGCCAGAGGAATCTACTGATGTGACGTGCTTGGCACCGCCCTTGAGAGCCGCCAAAGAGAATCCTCCGGTGTAACAGAACATATTCAAGACTTCTTTGTCTTTTGACATCTGACCCAGCAACTCTCGGTTATCTCGTTGATCAATATAAAAACCTGTCTTGTGACCATGCATCACGTCCACGCTATATAAAACACCGCATTCATTCACTTCAATAGGATCATGCGGTTCATCGCCAAACAATATGCCGGCGAATGGCTCTAAACCTTCGCGCGATCTAACAGCAGCATCCGACCTCTCCACAATTCTTTTGCAATTGGTTTCTTTAATCAAGGCCTGAACAATGGCGTCTTTCCAATGCTCCATTCCAACAAACAAAAATTGACACACCAAGGTGTCTGCGTACTGATCGACGATTAGACCTGGAAGACCATCGCTTTCACCAAAAATTAAACGAATGGCATTGGTATTTTTTACCCACTGCCTGCGGTGTTCGATGGCCTTGGCAATGCGCGCTTTAAAAAAAGCATGGTCAATGGTCTTTTTCTCATCCCAAGAAAGTATTCGAACTCTGATCTGCGAGGCAGGGCTGTATAAGCCTTTAGCAATGAAAGCGCCGTCATGACTCAACACTTGAACCGTCGCGCCTGGATAAACCTTCCCATCAAAGCGGTCAATTGCATTTGAATAAACCCATGGGTGGCGCCTTAATAATGGACGTTCTTTACCTGCTTTTAAAGTAATGCTTGCTTGCATCATGAACTCTTTTTATTTTTTGCTCTTGGGTGAGCCAAATCATAGGCTTGAGCCAAATGTTGGAAATCTAAGGCAGTGTAAATCTGAGTACTGGTTATGCTGGCATGCCCAAGCATCTCTTGAACCGCACGCAAATCACCTGACGATTGTAAAACGTGACTGGCAAAACTGTGGCGCAGCATGTGCGGATGAACATGCGTAGGTAATCCAGCTTTGATGGCCAACTCCGCCAGATGTTTTTGAATGCTCCTTGCAGAAACCCTTTTACCTTGCTTATTAATAAATAATGCTTGCGGCACACCTTTTTCTTGGGGGGTGTAATTTGCTCTAATCGCAATCCATTCCTTCAAGGCACTGATTGCTGCCTCACCCACTGGAACTGTACGCCGCTTCTTGCCTTTACCCAAGACCATTACTTCACCAACTTCAAAATCAATCCAACCAGCGGAGACATATTCTTTGGTTTCTATGGGTGATAAATCAATGCCTAGCATTTCAGACAATCGCAAGCCTGATGAGTAAAGCAGTTCAACAATCGCTCTATCCCTGGCCCTTAAAAACACATCTGCTTGAATGCTTTCTTGATTAGAACTCTCCACCAAATTGATGGCGTGCTCAACTGAGAGTGCCTTTGGTAAGGGTTTTACTCTCTTAGGCGCTCGCACATCATTTAAAGGGTTATTAGTGACCAAACCCTTTTGATTAGCCAACCAAAGATAAAACCCTCGCCACGCAGATAACATTCTGGCAATACTGCGCGGAGCCTGACCTTGAGAATGCAATCGCACAATCCACGAACGAACCTGATCAGAACTTAAATCAGCAAAAGAGAGTGAAGCCTCTTCTAAACGCTCTAATAAATAATCAAGATCTTTTTTATAAGCAGCGATCGTATGCTTAGAAACCTGCCTAAGCACATGAAGTTCACGCAGATATTCTTCCGCGAGCTGAACTTTCATGATTGAATCGCCTTAATCCTTTGCTCGAATCAAGGCTGCGCTTGCAAGCTCACCAATTTGCTCAAGGTACACACGACCCATATCAGCAGTAAATTTTTCAACCAAATGACTCGCCAACACGATTTGTAATTGAAGTTCAGGCAAATGAATGACCGCCAAACTTTTTACGTCCTCGGGCAAATGAGCTTTAATTGATTCAGGCGCAGCTTCTCTAGAGCCACAATAACTTGAATCAGCAGATTGCTTAAGCAATTGAACTGACTCAACCTCAAAAACATTTGACAAGCCCTGCGTAATTGCAGATTCCACATCCGCTCTTGTCTTGGCAGTGAGTAGGCGCTTGAGCCAAGCAATCATCAAACCTTGAGTTTTGTCATTTTGGCTACCGAAGCGCAGCATGTCTGACAAACGCTGGTTAAGGGCTTGATTCTGCTGACGCAAAACCCCTAACTGGCGCTCTTGCAAAGAAATGGCTCGATCACCATGAGGATTTTTTAGCTGAATCTCAGCCAATAAATTGGCATGGCGATCAAAGAATCCTGGGGTGGCTTTTAACCACTCGGCCACCAAAGCTTCACGCTCTTGTTGTTCGGCGATATTGTTGTCTGCTTGTGTCATGCTTTACTCAACTTATCCGTTAATAATTTATTGACCTGCTGAGGATTGGCTTTACCCTGTGTGGCTTTCATGATTTGACCAATGAGAGCATTAAAGGCTTTTTCTTTGCCGGCTCTAAATTCCTCAACTGACTTAGGATTGGCGGCAAGCACTTGATCAATGATGGCTTCAAGAGCTCCTGTGTCACTGATTTGCTTTAAGCCTTTCGCCTCAATGATTCTGTCAACTGCATTGACGTCTGTGGCTTTTTCATCCCACATGGCCAAGAAAATTTCTTTGGCAATTTTGTTAGAAATTGTTCCATCAGAAATTCTGTGAATCAATTGTGCAATTTGCTCGGGGCTTAACGGTGATTGGCTGGCATCAATGCCTTCTTTATTTAAGGCTGAGGCAAACTCACCGGCCATTAAATTAGCGGCTGGCTTTGCCTGTTCTTTTTTAAGATGAGTCAACAATTGCTCATAAAAATCAGCCGTGGCTTTTTCCTGAGTCAAAATCTGACAGTCATATGGCGACAAACCAAATTCACTTTGCCAGCGCTCAGATTTTTGTGCTGGCAACTCAGTCATTTCAGCGCGCTCTTTGGCAATCCACTCTTCAGAAATGATTAAAGGCAATAAATCTGGGTCAGGGAAATAACGATAGTCATTGGCATCTTCTTTGCTGCGCATGCTTCTCGTTTCTTTTTTATCCGGATCGTATAAACGCGTTTCTTGAACAACCTTGCCACCATCTTCAATCAATTCAATCTGGCGACGAACTTCATACTGAATGGCTTCTTCTAAAAAGCGAAAAGAGTTCAAGTTTTTAATCTCGCAACGGGTGCCAAATTCTGCTTGACCCACCGGTCTGACCGAAACGTTTGCGTCACACCGGAAAGAGCCTTCTTGCATATTGCCATCACACACACCCAACCAAACCACCAAGCTGTGCAAGGCCTTTGCATAAGCCACCGCTTCAGCGGCACTTCTCATGTCTGGCTCGGTCACAATTTCTAAGAGGGGTGTTCCTGCACGATTCAAATCAATGCCACTTGAAGACTCACCGTGAGGCCCACGAAAATCCTCATGCAGTGACTTGCCGGCATCTTCTTCAAGATGTGCTCTGGTTAATTGAACGCTTTTTGCAACGCCATCTAATACGATATTCACTTTGCCGCCCTGAACCACCGGAATTTCAAATTGACTGATTTGATATCCCTTAGGTAGGTCAGGATAAAAATAATTCTTGCGCGCAAAAATGCTCATTGGCGCAATGTGAGCTCCCACAGCCAAACCAAATCGGATGGCATGAGCCACTGCAGCCTTGTTTAATACAGGTAAAACCCCTGGCAAAGCCAAGTCCACGGCACACGCCTGTTTGTTGGGCTCAGCACCAAACTCAGTGGATGCACCACTAAATATTTTTGAATGAGTTCTTAGTTGTGCATGGGTTTCCATGCCAATCACGACTTCCCACTGCATCACACACCCCCTTTCTTAGCAAAGGGTGCCTGCGCCAAATGCCAATCAGTTTCTAATTGATAGGCATGCGCCAACTGCAACAATTGAGCCTCTGAAAAATAATTACCAATTAATTGGATACCCACAGGCATTCCGTCAGCACCAAACCCACAAGGAGCACTCATTGCAGGCAAACCGGCCAAATTAGGTGACAAGGTATAAATGTCTTCCAAATACATTTGAGTGGGATCAGAAACTTTTTCTCCCAATTTTCCTGCAACCGTTGGAGCAACAGGCCCCGCAATGATGTCGCACTTTTCAAATGCATTTTGAAAGTCTTGAGCAATGATGCGACGAATGCGCTGAGCTTTTAAATAATAGGCGTCGTAATACCCATGAGACAGCACATAAGCTCCAATCATGATGCGGCGCTTTACCTCTGCACCAAAACCCTCAGATCTCGAGCGTTTGTACATGTCTAGTAAATCCGTGTATTCATTTGCGCGGTGACCGTAACGAACACCATCAAATCGACTCAAATTGCTAGAAGCTTCTGCGGGTGCCAAAACGTAGTAAACCGGAATAGACAGCTCTGTTTTGGGCAATGACACTGAAACACACTCAGCACCCATTTTTTTGAACTGTTCAATGGCTAACTCAACCGCTGAACGCACATCAGCACTTAAACCATCCCCAAAATATTCTTTAGGCAAACCAACTCTCAAACCCTTCAATGGCAGGCCTGCATCGCCAGTCCAAGTTTTACCTAAGAGCCTTGTGTAATCTTCTGATGGACGATCTAAGCTGGTTGAGTCTTTGGCATCGTGACCTGCCATGGCGTTGAGCATCATGGCGCAATCTTCTGCGGTTTTTGCCATTGGGCCCGCTTGATCAAGAGACGATGCATAAGCAATCATGCCGTAGCGAGAGACTCGCCCATAAGTAGGTTTAATGCCCGTGATGCCACACAAAGAAGCTGGCTGACGAATAGACCCACCTGTGTCAGTTCCTGTGGCAGCAGGAGCTAGACCAGCAGCAACGGCTGCTGCAGAACCTCCGGATGAACCACCTGGAACTCGAGACAAATCCCATGGATTTTGAGTAGGTCCTGCATATGAACTTTCATTGCTTGAGCCCATGGCAAATTCGTCCATATTGACCTTGCCCAAACAAACCATCCCAGCTTGCCCCATCCCCAATTTGGCTACCACATGCGCATCAAATGGACTGACATAGTTACTCAATATTTTTGAGCCGGCAGTTGTTTTCCAGTGCTTTGTCACAAACACATCCTTGTGAGCAACAGGTATACCCGTCAATGGTGTAATCTGGCCTTTCGCTAACTGCGCGTCTGCTTCTTTTGCTTGCAAAAGAGTTTGCTCAACATTGACGTCAACAAAAGCATTGAGTTCTGTTGATTTTGAAATGCGATCTAAAAAATAGGCGGCAAGTTCCTGCGCACTTATCTTTTTTGAGTTCAGAGCTACTGATAACTCTTTAATTGTTTGCGTATGCCAATTCATTCAATCACCTT
>CAYVBV010000107.1:0-6361 GCA_964449745.1 uncultured Polynucleobacter sp.
CTTGGTTTTTTATCACCACTTGTATGGGGTTATCTATGCCTTGATAGATGGTCACGGGTCTTGAGTACACTCGTCTGCTCCTTGGGCCATTGGAGGAGTCGTCCAAAAATTGGACCTCCAATTTGTTAGCATATAAATAAGTCTGGATGCGTTGCATTATTTGATATTTATCGGAATACCGTGGAAGAACAGGATAGCCTCAAACAACTTTTAGAACAATACCCATTCCTGAGTTACCTCATCTACGGCGGTAATGAATATATCGGTATCATACAGAACTGCGACGAACAAATCACCACACTCTATGACTTTGGCCAACTCAAGAGTCTAGAACAAAAGCAGTTATTCCTGGAACTAGGGGATCAGTGGTGGTGGGAAAGCAACCGCATCATACCCATCAATGTGTTTTTAAAACAGGATTGGAATGTGTTCAAATTCTGCGTGAGAACCATGAACAGCAAGGATGTGGACATACGTCTAGGGCCGCAGACCAGCCTCAAAGACATCGGTGCCAAGCGCGGCAAGCGACGTTCTATAACACTGGTAAGACGCGGTTAGTTGTAGCCGTAACTGACTGATTCGCAGATCAGATTCATATGCACCGCTACTAGGTGCGCATAGGCCACAGCGTGGCTTTTCTTGAAATAATAACTGTCATCCTCGGGACGTTCCCACACAGTCCGGGCCACTTCTGCCCAAGGTCGTCCTATGAGATGTCGTTTGGCCGGACGTATCACGCTCAAGAACATGGCCATCCTTGGGATACTGTCCACGGGCTCGGGCATCTGCATCAATGTGCCATGGTGATTGCCGATGTGTATGACCAGGCTGCAGAATCCTGGATCCCTGAGCAGGTCCCACAGGGGTTCGGTGTTCATTAAATCTTGTAGATGTTGTTCACTCTTTACGCTCTGATACACACCCACATTCAGCAAGTCCAGTTTCATGTATCCGCGATCTTCGGCCTGCTCGTGATCAATGGCTGACATGCCGGAGAAGGGATCCACGGGAATATCAGTGAAGTAGACTCCGGTATTGTGTTTGATCCTTTGCCCGTTGCGATCTATGCTGGCAGGATGGTGGCGCAACAATGCCAAGATCTGTTCGCGATCACCAAAGTCGATGTCGATGTCTGATTTGAATTTCATTACCATCCCCCGCCTCCGGTGATCCGCATGGCTTCAAGGTAGGCTTGTGACGGAAACAAGATCGGAAGTGCAGCCACAAGTACCACTATTGTCAGTATTAACCATAACCAACGATGTTTCATAATCCAGCATCTCCCAAGATCTTTTTGGTCCACTCGGTGTCAGCGAGATAGTCCTCAAACTTCTTGGACCAAAAATCGGGGTCTATCCAAGGCATTACCATCTCCAGTTGCTCGGGGTTCAGCGTCTCCAGGAACGCCACGCCTGTTGAGCAGTTGAATACCACCCATGGACTAACTCTACCATTGACAATATGGAAGCAAACACTATTAGCAGGGGCAAGCCTAAAGTAATCACGAAAACCATTCCTAAGATCTGGATGATCTCCGGCATATCGTTCCATTTCTTCCAACGCTCTCGCCAGTGCATCTTGTACGTTCTCCTTGCGTATGTATTGGTGCAGCCACTCTAGATACATGGCCTCATGGTGCCAGTGATCCAGTTTCTTGTTGTTCTTCAATAACCAGTCAGTGAAACTGGCATAGTTCACACACCGTATGCTTTGACAATGACGACCAAACTTGACAAAGGCCGCGTAGTAGGGACTGGCAACAAAATCTCCATAGGTCTTGAGTTTGGCCGATCCCTGTGTGATTTCAAAGAATCGCAGATAGGCTTGGAATCCCATCTGCACACCAGTTTCTTTTTCTTGCTGCCAACGTCGTTTGGGCTCACAGAGATGTGCCGCAAGAGTGCTTTCCCTGCGGAATTCTTTTTCACAGTAACGACATGTGTAAGAATCGGTCATTTCAATAATTCTTTGATCTTCTTTTCTTCCCATCCGTGTTCGCGAGCCAACTCAATGATGTCTTCTTTGGTATTCAACTCTACCATCAACTCAATCTCGTCTTCCCTGAGATCAGGCATCAACTGCCTTATCAACTTGAACACCTTGCTGGTGCTTTCTTTCTTTTTGGGTGGCACCCACTGATGGTACACGCCCGACATGCCGGCTCCCACAGTGGTCGACAGCAGCCACAAGAACTTCTTGTGCTGGCTGGCAGAGATATCAAAGAAATTCCGATTGAGATTTTCGTTGGCTGCTCTGAGATACCATTCCTGTAGCACAGGATCGCCGGCCACAGACGAACTCCAACGTATCATGAGATAAGGTGCAAACTTTTTCTTTTCTTCTTCGGTCATGGCATCATAGTAATCGCGATCTTTGCGATCCAAGGCAGCCATTTCGTTTTTGATATTAAGTCTGTCCATCTTTTTTACTCAGTTCGTAGATCATTATAGCACGATCCAGGGCTTCTTGTAAAGCAGGATTGGCCCGAGCCATTTGCCGTATGTTGTGCCACATCATGTTTTCTTCGAGATAGCGGCGTGTGCTTTCGGGGCCGTGCCCGACCATGATCCTGTCAGGGCTGCCTGACTCCCGGGCCCATATGGTGTCCCCATCGTTTTCATAGATGTAAGTGGCCCCGGGTTTCAACTTGCCCATGTCTTACCAAGCCTTGGAATAATCTACCACTTCGCTTTGGCGGCTGATGTCTTTGACAAAAAATGCACACATGGGTTTTTCTTTGTCGCTTTCCAATGGCACGGCCAACATCTGCCCGGGCTTGAGTTTGGGGAAATACCATTTGACGTCTTGATAGATGTCTACAATCTCCACTGGGTAGAACTCGGGTTTGAAACTGGTAATGGGGTTGAAAGCAAATGCCGAGAACCCGCGATCATTGATCGACGTCAACGGCACCACTTCAAGATCTCCAAGATCGTGTTCGCCGATCAGCACTTGCCAATCCACTGGCATTTGGATGGTATGATCTCCCACCCGCAATACCAGGGCCGGACTGTTAAAACTCTCTAAGAAGATTAGAGGGATGAAAAAGTAGTCGGGACTTTTGGGGTCCGAATTGTCAAACACACAAAATCGCATGTCGTCGACTTCCTCGGGCAGTTCGTTCATCTCGAACCCGATGTTGTCTAATGTTAAAATCCTCATAGGTTTTTTCCTGTATTATTCTTTCCAGTCAACTTTTTCCAAAGCGAAGGGGTAGTTTGCTTCTCGGTAAAATTGTTTTCGTTTAGTAAGGTGTCGCTTTGAAAACTTACATGTCGATGTGATGTCCCAGATCTGGACAAAGTCTTTGTCTTCGGCCTTCCTAATACCTCGTCCAATAGATTGTATAACGCGGACAAAGCTCTTTCCGGGTTCCATAAGAACCAGATTAAAGATCCTAGGAATATTGATGCCCACAGCGGCCACACCGTAAGTCGCCACAATAATCTTCCCATCTGATATAGCCACTTCATCGTACTCTTCCTTCCTGTCTTTGGCCTTGGTGGCTCCCGATACAAACACAGATCGATCACCCAGCCTGTTGACTAATTCTTTTCCGGTGCTGATGCGATCTACCAACACCAATGTATTGCCTGTTTCGTTCACAGAGGCGATTAGTTTAGAAATATAATCCAATCGCTCTCCGGTCTCAACGAGATATTTCAACTCGCTCTGGTAATTGTTATACTCAACATGATCTGCGAGTTGTACTATGTTGACATGACAATTGGCCAGGTGCCCGGCCTCTTGTAGTTCACTGGCACTGAGTCTGCCCACTACATTACCCAGACTACAGAAGATACTGATCTTCTCAAAGTCCTCTTTGGGGATGGTACCAGTGAGTCCCCAGCGGATGGGGATATGACTCATGATACCTGTGAGCAGGGTTTTCAGTGCATCGGCCTTGGCCATGTGTACTTCGTCCACGATGATGCAAACCACATCTTCGATAAACTCACCGATGGTGCAATCGCCTACGCCGTTCTTGGTGTTCTTGAGTAGCACGTTTAGGCTTTGCCAAGTACAGATGGTATGCTGCCGGCCCCACTCTTTCCTGTCGCCGAAGTAGACGCCCACATCCAAGCCCAAGTTCTTATAATCATCTTCGGTCTGGGTCACAAGGCTCTTGTTGGGCACGATGACGATACTGCGTCCTAGGTGCTCCACGCTTTGACTCAAAGCCGCAGTCATGATGGTCTTGCCAGCACCTGTGGCCACTTCTTGCACACTTTGCGGGTTGGCCAAGAAGTTGTTGATGATCTCTACTTGGTAGTCACGCAACATGACTGACTCACCGGCTCTAGGATGTCCTGCCGGCCACTTGGTGTCTTCGAAGGTGGTTTCGCACACTTGACGGAATTCGAAGTTTGTGGAGTACTCGCGTAGGTCCTCAACTTCGAGATCGTAGCCAGCATCTTCCAGCATGGGAATGATCTCAGGCAAGAGATTGATGTAAGTGCTGCCACCTAACTGAAAGAAAGCCACACGGCCGTCCCAGCGTCCCAGACGTACCGCGGGCAAGTATCTTGCACCCGGGATCTCGAATTTGAACTTGTCTACTAGACGTTTGCGTGTGGTTAAATCAAGTCCTTCGATCTTGACATTGACTTCATCGCGTATGTAAAGTTTTGCTTTCACCCGTTGAGTTTCCTTGATGATTTATTGTACACTCCAGCAGTGAAATAAACAACCTTTTCGGCTTGTTGTATCATCAATTGTTTGGTGGCACCAAACACCATGCTGGAAGTAGTGATCAGCAAAGGTATGGTACCACTGGGAGGGCATGCCGGCTTGAGAAGGTGTATCACACGTTTGCTCCAATCAATGTTGTTTGAATTAGTGACCGTTTCAACATCGTCGACTATTTGCCGGGCCATGCCCAACAATCTGTTGCTGAGATCGGGTTCGTAGATCACTATGGTGTTTCGTTTGGCTATGTCACAGTATTCAAAAATCGAAGACAGGTCCTCGACTGTGATGTCTTCGATGCCCGGCAACAAGATATCTTTCTTGGTGAAAAAAGGCACGATCCATTCGCCCCATCGTTCATGTACGACTTTTTCCACAGGGCGGGATATGGTGTAGCCCAGCACGCCACTGAGATCACACAACGAGGCCAGCCAGTCGTCGCTGTTGCCCGATCTCTGGTCCACGTATTCTGTCAATGACTTTTCGGCATCGACGATCTCATAAGCGACATCAGTCTTGACCAACTTGGCCAATGGGTTCTGACTCATGGCATCGTTGACCAGATCGACCAGTTCTTTGACACTGTCGCTGACTGGTATGCTGTGAGACTCTGCCCAGTTGGTCAACTTCATGAGATTGTGTTCGGTGGCGGCTGACTTCCAGACCTTGTCGTCACGATTCCACTCAATGCGACCTTGGCTGTTGGATGCCAGTTCTCGTATCTGTTCAATCATGGCCGAGTTGTAAGGAAACCGTACCAGTATATGTTCGCCGTCAAAGTCTATGCTGGCAGTCCTATCAACTTCTCTTAACCCAAACTTAAACTTGGGCTCTCGCACTATGTCGGTGACATCAAGTCCGTGGCTTTGCAGTTGTCGTTGATATTTGTCCAACAATCTCACAGCAAGTTCCGACTGCCTTACTGTCAATGCTCGCCCAGCGTTGATCTCTTCGGACACATTTGACACAAAGGAGATGTCGTATCTGGCCAGACTGATCAGTGGGTTAAACCAAAAGGTCGATGTTGTCTTGCCGGTCTTGGGGTCAATGTATCCGGCGATGATCAGATAGTAGTCTTCAACGTAGGGATATTTAAGCATGTTGGGATTATAACACACTTGCGACCTGACTGCAACTATCTGATCAAAAAAAACCCTACTGCATTTCTACAGTAGGGCGAAAAACGGGTTAGTGGCTAGGAGCTAGACAAGGGATGCCACTACCCGAACGGCTTACGCCGATTTCATACAAGTCACTGCCGCCATGGCTTTCCATTTCAGCGGGAAGGACTTGCGCAAGTCTGCAATCTTGATCGCCATGCGCAACGACATCTCACGCATCTTGTTCTTGTTCTCTTCCAAGAAACTCAGGATCTCGTCTTTGGCACACTCGTCAAAGTCGTACTCTTCAAACAGTTGACCGTCACCAGCGATCTGCTTGATGCGGAGCACTTTGTCGCGCATGGTGTCCAAGGTCAGATCCAGATAGTGACAACGGCTTTGGAGAGCATCCAAGTGGTCACGGAGTTTCTGACTCTTCATCTGATCGAACTTCAAGTTGGTGATGAAGATCACCGAGCCTTTGAACTCGAAACTGTCAGGCACACCCTCACGACGGAGCATGTGGCTGTCCGACAACCAGGAAATCTTGCGCTTCTTGCCTGAGTCCAGGG
>CAYVBV010000108.1:0-6306 GCA_964449745.1 uncultured Polynucleobacter sp.
CCACACAAGCGGTCCAATATCTCATAGCCTAAAGAAAGAGAAAAAACTTGCTAAAGGACTGTATAAGAAATATCTTGAATATGGTTTCTGTAGCTATGATGGTACGGGCATGGGATTTAGAAATCGTTTCTGGAAAGAAACTAGTTTTGGTTATAAGAGCAGCAAACTAAAAGAGAGTGTGGTAAGCCGGTTTCTTGACGAGCATCTATTTTGTTGATCTAGATGGCTAAAGCCGGTTACAAGTATTTTTTACTTCCTTTCTTCAACGTAGGTCTAAAAGTGGAAAACGATCTATACTTGTCAATAAAAAAAGCAAATGACTGGCAAATCAAATGGTAATGATTCGCAAATCAACTACAAAACGTACAAATCTAACTAAAAAGAATAGAATAGTTAGAGAAAAAGACTTGAAGTAGTTGTTGATGGTTTGCTGGGAGGTCTATTAGGCGTATGCCATACCTCGCAATTTTTGTGCCAGATATGACGCACTGTGGTAGAACATAAAAACCCCCCCTCCTCTTGTGCTTGGAGATCCAACTTCTGGGGGTTGCCAACTATGAAAAAGGTTGGATAAAAAACGGGTACAGTAGGGTTGACAGAGAGAATCGAAATCTCTAAAATGCCTACAAAGACAGGCCGAAAATGCAGTGGCATCGCATCATCCCACTAACTAGACGAGCATTTTTCCCGTAGTTTTGCCCTATACCAGTGAAATTTTTTTGCGTGTTCATGAGTTCAGGCTCACTGTAAGGTAAGCCCACCATCACCATGCCGTGATGCATCAACGGAATCATCATGGATAACAAAGTACTCTCTTGACCGCCATGCATGCTCCCAGTGCTGGTGAACACGCAAGCCGGTTTACCAATCAAAGAACCTGACAACCATTCTGAGGTGGTGTTGTCGAGGAAATATTTCATGGCTGAAGCCATATTGCCAAAGCGCGTGGGTGAGCCCAAGGCTAAGCCAGCACATTCTTGTAAATCTTTGTTTTCCACATAAGGTGAGCCAGAGCTTGGAATATCTGATTCTGTGGCTTCGCATACTGCAGATACCGCAGGCACAGTGCGAAGGCGCGCAGTCACCCCAGGAACTTTCTCAACGCCTTCGGCAATGAGCTCAGCCAATTGACGCGTAGCCCCATGTCTTGAGTAATAGAGAACCAAAATTTCAATGTCTTTATTTGTCATAGATTTGTACTCAGTTGGATATCTTGCTTATGATAGAGCTGTGCAAGTAATTCGTCATAAAGACTCTATCTCCGATTTTTTTAGCTATATGCGCAGTCGCGCCAAGCTGGTGCGGATCAATGAAATGGCGGCCAGCCTATCGTTTACCACCATCTTGTCGATTGTGCCTATGGTAACGGTTTCCTTTTCTTTAATGGCAGCCCTGCCAAGATTTCTGAAGTTGCGCAAAGCATTTCAGGACTGGTTATCGGATAACCTCATTCCGGGAGCGATTGGGGACCCCATCTTGATGTACTTGAACCAATTTGCCTTGAAGGCAAAAGGTTTAACCATTTTTGGAACCTTGGGTTTGGTGATTGGCGTTTTTTTCACGCTCATTACAGTTGAAAATGCGTTCAACCGCATTTGGGGGGTGCAAAACCCCCGGCCTTTTCTGAAAAGAATCGGGATACATTTGGTGGCCACGATTATGGGCCCTTTATTGTTGGGTATGAGTATTTATCTCAGTTCTATGGTTTTGAGTGCCTCCAAAGGATTGATCGGGCCTTTGACGCAAGGCTTTAATTTCATGGCGGAGGTTTTCCCCATCATCCTCTCCACCTTATCTTTTACCTTGGTTTACAAAATCTTGCCCTATGACAAGGTGGAGTGGCGTGATGCTCTTTGGGGTGGTGTGAGCGCGGCCATTGTCTTTGAATTAGCCAAGGCAGGTTTTACCTGGTTTGTGGCGAGTTACCCTATTTACAAGACGGTCTATGGGGCTTTTGCCATCTTGCCTTTGTTCTTGGTCTGGATTTACCTCACTTGGTGGGTGACCTTGGCGGGCGCCACCATGGTAGCCAATATGCCCATTGTGAGAGCCTGGGAGCCTCGCCCCCGCTAAAGTATTTGGCAGGCAAAAGATACAGGGTGGGGTAAGTCCTGATAAAACGGTACTTTCCCGAGATAAAGCCTGCTGATAGACTGTTTCTTGTGGAAAGAATCACCTGGGGCAAAACACCAGAAGCCACCAGGAAGAATTCAGTCAATCCAACAACAACGATCGGAGCCAAAATGAAAGTCAGTGATATCTTAAGATTTAAAGGCGCCACCCTTTACACCGTGGCACCAGACACATCACTTTCTGCAGCAGTTCACATCATGGCTGAAAAAGACATTGGTTCTTTAGTCGTGATGCAGTACTCCGAGTTGGTGGGTATTTTGACTTTCCGTGAAGTGATCAATACCTTGGCCAAAAATCATGGCAATTTAGGTACCGCTCACGTCGGTGATGTGATGGAGAAGTCACCCATGACCTGCACTTCTGAGATGGATTTGGATGAGGCACGTCGCATCATGTTGGACAAACACATGCGTTACTTGCCAGTCTTAGACGGCAACACATTAAATGGTGTGATTTCTTTCTACGATGTGGCCAAAGCCGTGGTCGAAGCCCAAAGCTTTGAAAACTCCATGCTCAAAGCCTATATTCGTGATTGGCCAGCGGCTGAAGATGCCAGCGCTAATACCAAGTAATCAGCAACATCTTTAGCAAAATCAAGCTAAAAGGCTCGAGCAATGTCATAATCTAGGCATGGCTGGAAGCACACTAGGACACTTATTTCGCATCACCACTTTTGGTGAATCTCATGGACCCGCAATTGGCGCAGTCGTTGACGGCTGTCCTCCGGGCATGTCTTTGACAGAAGAAGACATTCAAGGTGACCTCGATCGTCGCAAGCCAGGCACTTCTCGTCACGTGACGCAACGTCAAGAAGCTGACAAAGTAGAAATTCTTTCAGGGGTGTTTGAGGGTAAAACCACAGGCACACCGATTGCTTTGGTGATTCGCAACACCGATCAACGCAGTCAAGACTATGGCGACATTTTGGATAGTTTTAGACCGGGTCATGCGGACTACACCTATTGGCATAAATATGGCATTCGTGATCCTCGAGGTGGTGGTCGATCATCGGCACGTTTAACAGCGCCTGTGGTGGCTGCTGCAGCGGTCGCCAAAAAATGGTTGGCTGAGCACCATGGTATTGAGTTTTATGGTTACATGACTCAATTGGGAGAGTTAAATATTCCGTTTGAAGACAAAGCGCAGATTTCGCAAAATCCATTTTTTGCGCCCAATGCCAAGATCATTCCAGAGCTTGAGGCTTATATGGATCAATTGCGCAAAGCAGGGGATTCTTGTGGTGCACGATTGACCGTGGTTGCGAAGAACGTACCCGTGGGCTTAGGTGAACCCATTTTTGATAAGTTGGATGCCGACATTGCGCACGCCATGATGGGCATCAATGCGGTCAAAGGCGTTGAGATTGGTGCAGGCTTTCAGAGTGTGGCGCAAAAGGGCAGTGAGCACGGCGATGAAATGTTTGCCAATGGATTTGCTAGCAACAACGCTGGTGGTGTTTTAGGTGGAATCAGCAGTGGTCAAGATGTGGTGGTTTCGATTGCCATCAAACCCACGTCATCGATCATGTCTCCGAAACAATCCATCAACCGTGCAGGTGAGGCCACCGTCATTCAAACCAAAGGTCGTCACGATCCTTGCGTGGGTATTCGCGCAACACCGATTGCCGAAGCCATGTTGGCCTTGGTGATCATGGATCACGTCTTGCGTCATCGTGCTCAATGCGGTGATGTCAAAGTCAGCACGCCGGTTATTCCTGCACAACGTTCATAGTTAGAGTCAGCGCATGACCGGTCTGGTACGGCTGGCTTTTGCAGCTTTTTTCTTTTTCTACTTTGCCTACATTGGGCTCATGTCGCCTTATGCGAGTCTTTACTTTGCGAGTAGAGACTTCGGAGCTATCGAAATTGCTGCCCTGATGTCCATGTTTCAAATCACGCGCATCTTAGGTCCTTTTGCTTGGGGTTGGTTAGCGGATATGCGACGTGATCGTCTGGGCATCATGCGAGTCACTTCACTCTTGGCTTGCATCATCTTTTCAGGCATCTTTTATTTTGACAGTTACGTGGCCTTACTCATTTGGATGTTTTTACTCAATACCGTCATCAGCAGTTTGATGCCTTTGGGGGAGGCGGCCACGGTGCATGCCCTCTATAAAAATAATGACTTTGATCGTCGTTATGGGCGTTTAAGACTGTGGGGTTCAGTGGGCTTTATTGCGATGGTCTTGGGAGCAGGAGCCTGGTTTGAAAACTTTGGCATCGAAAGCTTTCCATGGTTTGGCATTGTGGCTTTAATCATTATGACTATTTTGACAAGCACTCTGCGTGAACCCCCGATAGATACCGTGCAGCACGCGCATGTGAAATTCACGCACGTGTTGAAAAATTCGCAGGTGCAATGGTTCTTGTCTGCCAACTTCTGGATGATTTTTGGCCATGCGGCTCTTTATGTTTTTTACTCTCTCTACTTGGATCGATTGGGATATACCAAAGGGGAGATTGGATTATTTTGGATGTTGGGTGTTTTGGCAGAAGTCATCTTTTTTTACTTTCAAAGTTACTTTTTTGCCAGATTCACCACAAAGAACATTTTGTTGGCAGCCTACTTGATTGCAGGTTTGCGCTTTGCTTTGATGGCCTATGTGCCTGAGCTTTTGATTTTGATCTTGGCACAAATCATGCATGCGGCCACTTTTGGTGCCCATCACAGTGCCAGCATCAAGATGCTACAAACTTGGTTCAAAGGACCTTTGCAAGCCCGTGGTCAAGCACTCTACACCACTGTGTCTTATGGCATTGGTGGCACAGTGGGAGGCTTATTTGCAGGCTGGGTATGGGAATCCCTTGCCCCTCACCATGTCTTTGGTTTGGCTTCTCTGAGTGGTCTATTGGGCTACTGGTGCATGAGTCGCGTGAAAGTTGAACACTCTTAAGAACAAACAATCGTTCCTCACTGATTCAATTACATCCCTGTGTAATTTGGACCGCCACCACCTTCAGGATTGAGCCAAACAATATTTTGCGTCGGATCTTTGATGTCGCAAGTTTTGCAATGCACACAATTTTGCGCATTGATTTGTAATTGCTGACCGTTCTCGCCGGCAATATATTCATACACGCCTGCAGGACAGTAGCGTTGTTCAGGGCCATCAAATACCGGAAGATTCGTAATCACGGGCACCATGGAATTATTTAAGGTTAAGTGCGCAGGTTGGTGTTCTTCATGATTGGTGTTCGATAAAAACACAGAAGACAAACGATCAAAAGTAATTTTTCCGTCTGGCTTTGGATACTCAATTTTTTGACACTGATCCGCTGGTTTTAAATACTCGTGATCAGCATACTGACTGTGAATGGTCCAAGGCACATGACCACCGAATAATTTTTGTTCAATGCCGACCATCAAGGTACCCACATACAAACCTTTGCTCATCCATGGTTTGAAGTTGCGAGATTTCTTTAACTCTTGATGCAACCAGCTTTGTTCAAAGGCAGCTGGGTAAGCGCTTAATTCATCACCGGATCGATTGGAGTTAATTGCATCAAAAGCAGCTTCAGCGGCCAACATACCCGACTTGATTGCTGCATGACTGCCTTTGATGCGCGAAGCATTCAAGAAACCTGCATCACAACCAATCAAGGCACCTCCTGGAAAAACTGTCTTCGGTAAGCTATTTAAACCGCCGGCGGTAATCACGCGCGCGCCATAACCAATGCGTTTACCACCTTCAAAGAAGCGACGAATCGAAGGATGGGTTTTATAACGCTGAAATTCTTCATAAGGACTGAGGTAGGGATTTTGATAATTCAAACCCACCACAAATCCAACCGCCACTTGATTGTTTTCCAAGTGATACAAAAATGATCCACCATAAGTATCAGCTTCTAGTGGCCAGCCTGCGGTGTGGATCACTAAACCTTCTTGATGAAGCGCTGGATCGATTTCCCAAAGCTCTTTGATGCCCAAACCATAACTCTGTGGATCTTTGCCCGCATCTAGGGCGTAGCTCTCAATCAATTGTTTGCCCAAGTGACCGCGTGCTCCTTCGGCGAACAAGGTGTACTTGGCACGCAATTCCATGCCTAACTGGAAGTTTTCAGTGGCTTGACCATCTTTACCCACGCCTAAGTTGCCCGTGGCCACACCCACGACTTCGCCCTTGTCACCGTACAAAATTTCTGCGGCTGGAAAGCCTGCAAAAATCTCAACACC
>CAYVBV010000109.1:0-6299 GCA_964449745.1 uncultured Polynucleobacter sp.
CAAGCGCGCTCGTTTTTTAGCCTTGATGCCTTTCACTGACCAACATAAGAAATAAGCAGGGGTCATCATGCAAATTATTCTTCTAGAAAAAGTAGCCAATCTTGGTAACTTGGGTGACGTTGTTCGTGTTAAAGATGGTTTTGCACGTAACTTTTTGATTCCACAACGCATGGCTCGCCGTGCAACTGCAACAGCGATCGCTGAGTTTGAAGCCAAGCGTGCAGAATTAGAAAAGCTAGCCGCTGAAAAGTTGGCTGCGGCTCAAGCAGTTGGCGCTAAATTAAATGGTCTTGTTTTAGAGATCAGACAAAAAGCTGGTGTGGATGGCCGATTATTTGGTTCAGTCACAAACCATGACATCGCTGATGGCTTGAAAGCAAAAGGTTTCACTATTGAGAAAGCTTCTGTGCGCATGCCAACAGGCCCATTGAAGATTGTTGGTGATCACCCAATCTCAGTAGCTGTTCACACAGACGTAGTTGTTGAAATTACTGTCCAAGTGATTGGCGAGCAGGCTTAATTCAACATTCAATTGTTTGATATCTCTCTGATATCATCAGTTCATGGTTGATACAGCTGTACAAGCTTTAAAAGTACCTCCGCATTCCGTCGAGGCCGAGCAATCGGTGCTCGGCGGTTTGCTTTTGGACAACAACGCTTGGGATCGCGTGGGGGATATCCTCACTGAAAAAGATTTTTATCGTCCTGATCATGGGCTGATTTATCGCGTCATCGGCAAATTGGTCAGTGATGGCGTTCCAGCTGATGTGATCACAGTGGCTGAGGCCATGAAAACCCAAGGCGGTGGTGAGTCAATCGGAATTGACTACCTGAATGCTTTGGCTCAATCGACTCCGAGTGCATCGAATATTCGAGGTTATGCAGAAATTGTGCGTGACCGCAGTGTGTTGCGTCGCCTGATTCAAACATCTGATCAAATTGCTGGAACTGCATTTACTCCAGAAGGTCGCTCAGTACGCACGATTTTGGATGAGGCTGAATCTAGAATCTTGGCGATTGGTGAAGAGGGTAATCGAGGTAAAACCGATTACTTTGAAATTGCCCCCTTATTAACCGAGGTGGTCAGTCGCATTGATGAGTTGTATCACCGTCAAGGCTCGACTGATGTCACGGGGGTTGCCACCAGTTTTGTGGATTTAGATAGGCAAACCAGTGGTTTGCAAAAAGGTGATCTGATCATCGTGGCGGGTCGTCCATCGATGGGGAAAACCAGTTTCGCTGTCAATATTGCCGAAAATGTAGCTTTAAAAGAAGGTTTGCCTGTATTGATCTTCTCCATGGAGATGGGCGCCTCACAATTGGCTTCTCGTATCCTTGGCTCAGTGGGGCGGATTGATCAATCGCGCATGAGAACAGGTAAGTTGTCTGAAGACGAATGGCCCAAAATCACTGAAGCCATTTCTCGTTTGAATGAAGCCAGCATCATGATTGATGAAACTGGCGCCTTAAGCAGTCTTGAACTTAGAGCCAGGGCCAGAAGAATTGCTCGTAAGTGCGGAACTTTGGGCTTGATTGTGATTGATTATTTGCAATTGATGAGTGGCAATAGCGGTGGTGGTAGCAGTGAGAATCGAGCCACAGAAATCTCTGAAATTTCCCGCTCTCTCAAATCATTGGCTAAGGAGTTGCAGTGTCCTGTGATTGCTTTATCTCAGCTCAATCGTGGCTTAGAGCAACGTCCTAACAAGCGTCCAGTCATGTCTGATTTGCGTGAATCAGGTGCGATCGAACAAGATGCTGATGTGATTCTCTTTATTTATCGTGATGAGGTGTATCACCCTGATACGACTACGGACAAGGGTATTGCTGAAATCATTTGCGCTAAACAGCGTAATGGCCCAATTGGCACTGTTAAGTTGAGTTGGCAGGGTCAGTTCACTAAATTTGATAATTTGGCGCTAGGTCCAGGTCAATCCTCAGGCGGTTACGAGCCGTTTTAAGTTTTCCCGGGTTGCACGAAGTAAATAGACTAAAATCATGACAAATTTGTGTCATGTCATAAAAGGATGTCTATGCTTGGTCGATTCATGCCCAAAGAAGAAAATTTCTTCGAACTATTCAATCAGCACGTAGCTTTGTGTGTACAGGGATCCAAGGATCTCTATGAACTCATCAATGACCTGCCCAATGCTGCAGAGCATGCTAAGGCGATTCAGTCATCAGAAAAAAAAGCCGACAAAATCACCCATGAAACGATTGATTTGTTGCATAAAACATTCATTACTCCATTAGATCGCGATGAAATCCATAAGTTGATCACAACCATGGATGACATTTTAGATTTGATGGAAGACGTGGCTGAAGTGATTCAGTTATACGATGTGACACAGGTCACCCCTGAAGCAATTGAATTGGCTCGTATTTGCCAGGCTTCTTGCGAAAGAGTTCATGCGGCTGTATCAAAGCTTCATGACATGAAAAATGCCAAAGATATTTTGCGTATCTCTACTGAAATTGACATGCTGGAGTCTGATGCCGATCGCGTCATGCGTTCTGCTTTATCGCAGCTATTCCGTGAAGAAAATGACTTTAAGCGCTTGATGAAATTAAAAGCTGTTTACGAGTTATTGGAAACTATCACGGATAAATGTGAGGATGTTGCTAACATCCTTGAAGGTATTGTTCTGGAAAACGCGTAATGACTCCGGTAGAAATGAGTATTTGGGTGGTGGCTTTATTAGTAGGCCTGGCCCTGTTATTTGATTTTATGAATGGCTTTCATGATGCCGCCAATTCAATTGCCACAGTAGTTTCAACAGGTGTTTTAAAGCCACAGCATGCTGTGGCGATGGCTGCATTCTTTAATTTCATTGCCATCATGGTATTTCAACTTAAGGTGGCCGCAACTGTAGGTAAAGGCACGATTGATCCATCCATTGTTGATCACTATGTGATTTTTGGTGCTTTGGTGGGGGCTATCACATGGAACGTGATTACTTGGTGGGGAGGTATTCCATCGAGTTCATCGCATGCTTTGATTGGTGGATTGGTTGGCGCTGCCTTGGCCAAATCAGGACCATCCGCATTAATTAGTGCGGGTGTAATCAAGACAGTGGCATTTATTTTGGTCTCACCGATGTTGGGCTTTATTTTAGGTTCACTATTGATGCTTCTTTTTTCATGGTTATGTTTCAGAATGTCACCAGCTCATGTGGATCGTTGGTTCAGAAGATTGCAACTGGTTTCTGCTTCCATGTATAGCTTAGGTCATGGCGGCAATGACGCTCAAAAAACGATCGGTATTATTTGGTTGCTTTTGTTAACAGGCGGATACATGAGTGCCACAGACACAGCTCCGCCAACATGGGTCATTATTTCTTGTTATGTGGCGATTGGTTTAGGAACCTTGTTCGGTGGCTGGCGGATTGTAAAAACCATGGGCCAGAAAATTACCAAGTTAAAGCCTTTTGGTGGCTTTTGTGCTGAGACAGGCGGTGCCATGACGCTCTTTTTAGCAGGTGCATTGGGTATTCCAGTATCAACCACACATACGATCACAGGTGCCATTGTGGGCGTCGGTTCCGCAAGACGCATGTCTTCAGTGCGTTGGGGTTTAGCGGGTAGCATTGTTTGGGCGTGGATTTTGACAATTCCAGCTTCTGGACTCATGGCTGCAGCTGCATGGTGGGTGGGTAAGCAGGTGCTTTGATGATTTGATCAAGTCATCAATCATTAAATAAAAAAGCCTGAATCAAGTTTCAGGCTTTTTTATTCTGTACTGACCTCATCGTAATGTCTATTAATTACTCACCACACGCCTAGCTTCTGTATATCTTTTAGACCAGTAAGAAGAGGTGATTCTTTCGAGTCGCACAGTGCCACCTTTTGATGGTGCATGAACAAAGCGCCCCTTGCCGACATAAATACCCACGTGAGAATAGGGACTGCCTTGCGTATTAAAAAATACCAAGTCACCAGGAGCTGGCGTTTGATTTCCTAAAGAGATGCCGATCTTGCCCATTTCATCGGTGGTGCGAGGCATTTTTTTGTTGGCAGCGTGTTGAAAAACGTAAGTAATTAATCCGCTGCAATCAAAACCACCTTTAGGTGTATTGCCACCGTATCGGTAAGGAACACCAACCAAGCCAATCGCTGCAATGGATATATCTTCTAATCCTGCGCTAACTTCTTGATCAAAGTCAGGTAAAGCAGAGAAGCGCGGCATCATGGCGCAAGCGGATAGAAGCCCAGTGGCTCCAAATGCTAGAAATAATCTTTTACTTTGTTTCATAGGGCGTTACTTATTTTAAAGATTACATCCATCACCAATCTGTAAAAAAGAAGGCGAGACAATTCTCGCCTTCATCTTTAGATATGCTTACAAAGCATCTGCTGCATGGTCCGCCAGGCGAGAGCGCTCACCGCGAGCCAAGGTCACATGACCACTGTGACGCCAACCTTTGAAGCGATCGACCACATAAGTCAGGCCTGATGAACCTTCGGTTAAGTAAGGGGTATCAATTTGAGCGATGTTGCCTAAGCAAACAATCTTGGTTCCTGGGCCTGCTCGGGTCACCAAGGTTTTCATTTGTTTGGGGGTTAAGTTTTGCGCTTCATCAATGATCACAAATTTGCTCACAAATGTGCGACCCCGCATGAAATTCATGCTCTTGACTTTGATGCGAGAGCGAATCAATTCTTGAGTGGCAGCTCGACCCCATTCGCCAGCGCCATCTTCATTGCGGTGGAGTACTTCTAAGTTGTCATCAAATGCGCCCATCCAAGGTTGCATTTTTTCTTCTTCAGTGCCTGGCAGGAAGCCGATGTCTTCGCCGACGGGAACTGTCGCACGAGTAATGATGATTTCGTTGTAACGCTTGCTGTCTAACACTTGCTCTAGAGCTGCTGCGAGGGCTAAGAGGGTTTTACCAGTTCCTGCTTGACCCAGTAGCGTTACAAAATCAATATCTGGATTCATCAACAGATTCATCGCAAAGTTTTGTTCACGATTGCGTGCTGTGACACTCCAAACATTGTTTTTCTGATGAGAGAAGTCTCTTAAGGTTTGTAATAAAGCTGTTCGACCTTGTACTTCTCTGACTTGAGCGTAGAAGGGGGTGCCCCCATCTGAATTTTCCTGATAGACAAATTGATTGACCATCATTTGGGCTACGGTAGGGCCAGTGACGCGGTAGTACATCGTGCCTGATTTGGCGTCGCTCCAACTTTCCATGTCTTTGCCGTGTTTAGGCCAAAAATCTACTGGTAGTTGAAGAACACCTGAGTACATCAAGTCGCGATCTTCTAAAACCTGATCGTTGAAGTAATCTTCTGCAGGCAGTCCTAAGGCGCGTGCCTTGATGCGCATATTGATATCTTTCGACACCAAGACCACTTGACGGTCTTTGCGGCTTTGCTGAAGTTCACGCACCACACCCAGAATCATGTTGTCAGCTTTGCCAGTAGGTAAGCCATCGGGTAGGGTGATGCTGCTTAATTGAACTTGGAAGTAAAGATTGCCTGTGGCATCTTTGTTCCCTAATTTATTCAAAGGAATACCTTCTTCCAAGACGCCACTGGTATTTGCTACCAATTGATCGAGTGAGCGGCTGACCGTCCGAGCATTGCGGGCTACCTCACTCATTCCTTTTTTATGGTTGTCTAGCTCCTCTAAGGTCATCATGGGGAGATAGACATCATGCTCTTCAAATCTGAAAAGAGCAGATGGGTCATGCATCAAAACGTTGGTATCAAGAACAAATAGACGAATGATGCCGTCGTCTGGAATCTTGCGAACCCGTGCCGATGATTTGGTGGTGTTGCCAGCTGATTTTTTCGTTTGCTTACTAGGAGCCCTCATTTTTTCAATGGCGATATCGGCCAAAGATTGTGAGTCTTCAGTGTCTGGATGAAAAGAGCTTGAAACTTCTGCGAATTCTGTTACTTCTTCAACTTCCTCAACTTCAACTCTTTTGGGTCGTTTCTTTAAATCTGCTTTGGGTTGACGACTGATGTTTACTTTATCGGCTGCTTGAGTTGGGATCGGTGGCAGAGGCATTCCGGAGGTCTCCTAATAAAGAAAAAACCGCCTACCTGGTGGGGTGGCGGTCATTGAGGTAAAGGTGTTTTTGAACATCTAAGTGATAACTTATCCTAATTTTTATGACATTGCAATCATAAAGCGATGGCAGCCTTCAAAACATCTTGAACGTGACCCGGAATCTTGAGACCACGCCATTCATGGCGCAAGATACCTTGCTCATCAATTAAAAAAGTACTGCGTTCAATGCCGCGCACTTGCTTGCCATACATGTTCTTCATTTTCATGACCCCAAACA
>CAYVBV010000110.1:0-6222 GCA_964449745.1 uncultured Polynucleobacter sp.
CTAAGGCATGGGCAACCTTTCCTTTTCCTGTGTCCCCGGCTTGCAGGTCCACAATCACGTCTGCGTAATTAATCATAAAGTATCGTTTGTATTTGTTGAATCTATAATAGGTCGTGGTTTAACCACAGGACTTTCTTTTTTTGGTTGTTCCACCACAGGTGGAGTTTGGTTAATAATAGTTGTGGTGTTATTTGTTGTTTTCTCCACCACGGGATTTGTAATTTGAATTGGTGGTGTCATAACAATAACAGTATCAGTCTTTTTTTCAGGTTTAACTTCAACAACTTCAATGGAATCACTCTTGGTTGCAAAGAAAGTGGAAACACCGACTGAAACACCGAGTAACAGTAACAACGTGGGGAACAGTAGGATACTATATCCCATAAATTTCAAAATATTAAACTTGTTCATCTACTAAATTTTTATAAATGGTTTTCAATGAATGTTTAACGTTAGATTTGATTTCATCCTCCATGAGTTGGCGTCGGCGTTCAATCTCATTATCAAACATTTTGGAAATACGCTCATACGCCTTACCCTGAATGTCGATGGTATAACTATAGTTATGATTCACCAATGTCATCTCAGTCTGTTGGATGATGATAAAAATTTGTCCCTCATCGTATTTGATGTAACGTTTTCCTGAAATTGGTGACATCAGAAGTACTGTTTCATCTTTTGGGATGAGTTTTCGGCAAATACTTACACACTCATTTTCATAATCGGTGTGATGAGACATACTTACCCGATTTGGGTCACTCATTTTAATAACCTTAATAGCCAGTCGTTGTGCGACCCTATTAAGGAAGTGAGCAAATTTATTTTTCATAATTATTTTCTTGTTTTTCATAACTTCGGTAAAGGTAATACAAATATCCTAAAAAACAAACAACGACAAAAGAACTTAATACCCAAATTGGTGCTTGTACAATTAGAAAACCAAGTCCAAGTCCGATGATGATTGGCATGAAGCCATTTAGAAGTGCGTAGAGTAATGCTTTATAATTCATATCATCAGTATAAAAGAAAAAAGGTGGGCTGTCAACACCCACCTTTTCACAGGTTATTAACACTTATTAATGTTGGACAACAATTAATTCTTTACCATAACCCATAATCCACAAGTAATAGATACCATCGGGCCATTTACAAGTTTCAACCCTAACCTGTTCAAATGCACTGGTGTTACCCGTTGCAATTATGGTTCCTGAAGGATTTAAAATCATGTATTCATAAGATACAGGTGTATTTGTAATATAGAACTCACAACTTGCGGGATTTGGTCTAACCATACCACCAACAGAAGGACTAATAGGTGTCAATGAATTAGTATTACCACGAGAACAAACATTTAATGTTCTAAACATAAATGTATCTTGACTAAGACATTTATTCCACCATTGTGCAATCATCAATACACGACCACTATCTTTAAAAGTAAAATCAGCAATACGAGTTTGAGTGTATCCCAAGAAATCATCATCTGGGAAATCATACTCCATACCAATCTGATAATCGGTTAATGAATCCCACTCTGCTTGAGACATCTTGTTCATCCACGGACCACTATAGAACATTAAATAATAGTCCATACAAGTATCCTTTAAAGGATAACCTTTAATATAACTCATCTCAAATTTGTACTTTTTACAATCTGAACTATTGACATTATACCCTACGTTAGCCCCTGGAAATTGAATGATGTTTACCTCACGATAAAGTGCGGTATCACACTTGTTACATTTGTCCCAAACTTTTAAATACAATTTGTATCGACCTTTAACATTAAATTGTACCTCAACAATACCACGATAATCAGATACCGTATCAGTCTTTTTCGTTTGGAAATCATAAACCATAAACATGTAATCAACACAAGTATCATCCAATACCTGACCGCTTACATACCACTTGTAATAGTTTCTTTCATTCCATTGTTGTAGTTTAAGTGAACTCCAATCACATTTTGCGTTTACATTCAAGGTTGTAAACAAAACCATCAGCATAATTAGTAATTTTTTCATATATTATTCTCCTTTTAAAATTTCTATTTCTTCAATCTTTTGAGTCCACGCATCAACATGGAATGTACAATAATTTATAACCTTTATATCGTCATTAAAATCAACAACGGCAATCGTAAACGTATACCCACCATTAGTTCTTGAAACGTATTCTACTTTCCCCTTACTAAAAACTTTATCTAATTGTTCTTTTATTTTGTTGTGGGTTAAGTTTGTTTTGGTAATATAACGACCTGTGCTTTTTTCAGTTGTAAATGTTACTGAATCGGACAAATATTGTTTGATATGTCCGTGAATGATATGATGAGAAGTATTCTCAGAATCATAATGAGTTGGGATTTGTATATACTGACTAAAACCTAAAATAGGTATTAGACTCAGTAATAGAGTAAATAATTTTTTCATAGTTTCAAATCTACACAAAAAGACACAAAAAAACCCCTCTTTAGGGGAGGGGTTTTTAAATTTGACAGTAGAAAGACAATTAGTACTCCTTCTCGATAAACTCTGTAGGTTTGTGTCCCCACAAATTGATTGCAATCGCTCTACGTCTTCCTTTAGTAATCTCAGTCACCGCATGTAGACAACTCGCATCAAAGATAATCAATCGGTTGTACTTTGGTTTGATAACCTCAGGTGATTCCTCAGGGAATGCTATAGTTCCATCAGGATTTGCTCTTTGTGGGGGGTATTTTTCCCAGTAGTGAAGCATTCCACCTTCCATTTCATCAATCTCACGACAAGGATAAAATACGGTACCGATTGTAGGTCCGATAATCTCCTTTGTGTTGTGCCAAAGTTCTTCGTCTTTGTCGAAGTGAGGTTTAAGTGCCCACACTCCACCGAAACGTTCGTGACGGTCTTTTTCTGCGGTATAATCACCAACCCAATGTTCAAAACCGATTACATTTTTGTAATCATATGGAGAGTTTTCACCCCATATTGCATGGATTAGTTCATGTCTGATATCGGTGATTCCTTCGCTCCACCACCCGTCATACCAGCGATATCCTACTTGCCAGAAACTCTCATCGTTTTCAATACGGTCAAGTAAGTCTTGGTCCTTAATAAAATTGTCTATAATAATCATTATAATAAGTATTTTAATATTTTATCTTTTATTCCTGACTGTTTAATTCCCTCCCAGTCACGAGGTGTCCAAACAAAGTTTTGTAATCCCCACTCTTCGCGAGTGAAAGGACCATAACTACTGGCGGTAACTTCTTTACCCATATGTAGGTCATCAATCGCAACCCAATGAGTTACCGAAGGGTTACGACTAAGCCAACGCATAATTTCAAAATAACGTTCTTGTTCGTTTTCTTCAAATCTTGACCATGGAAAAACTCCGTCATTAGGAGGTACAAAACCTTCTTCTAACCAATCACCATAGTTAAAAACTTCAGTGATACTGTAGGGTCGTTTGATAATCCCTTGAGACTCGTAATAATCTCCAAGTTCTTCGATGGTTGCATACAATCTCCAATCTGAACTTACAACAATTTCGGCATCGGTTTCTTCCAAAATCTCATTGAGAACTTTTACGGCTTTTTGGTCGAAGTTGTCAAATCGATATTCAAGTGGAATTTCAGGTCCACGCATGGACAATTTGAGACCTCCCCACTCTTTTTGTTTTTTGATTCGGGAACCCCAGTTGTTTGCGAGACAGATTACGCCATCATTATCAAGAAATATTACTTTCATAAAAGCAAATTTACGCTTTTTTCACGTAATATCTATACCCTGAATCAGAATTTGTTGTTAAAAGTTCTGCCATCTTAATTGCCTCATCGGCATCTTGGAATGACCATACCTCTTCACCGTTTAACATTACCACCGGCAAATCTTTACCATTTTGGTTTTTAATAATTTTAACTATGATATATGACATAATATTAGATTTTTTTCATTAAGTCTGCCATTTCCTCTTTGTACTGTTGGTAAAATCTTTTTGTCATAAAATGACCTTCATCGTACTCTAACGCCTCTTTATAGGGACCCTCGAACAAAATAATATTTTTATTTCTGTCCACACGAACCCAAGTTTCATTTAAGATTGTTTCCATGATTACCAAAAGTAATATGCGGTTTGACCTTGATAATCATAAAAGGCTAAGAATACTGAACCATCAGGTGCACCGACAATAATATCAATATCCCTACCTAATTTGTGATTGTATGCGGTAATATAAAGAATATCAATACCTTCATTTGTTTGAGTGGAATACCATTTTTTAATGGTATAAAAAATTGTCCCACTAATAATACTACCTCCATTGTCATTGAAAGAAAATTCCCAAGATGATAGATGACTTTTCTTATCATGATTGTCTATGAATACCCATTTATTTTGGTAGTCATTCCAATACATATCGTTGGTGGAGATTTCGTTTGTGATAATGGTTCTATGAAATAACTCTTGAGCATAAGAATTAAAAGAACATAAAGTAACGAGAAGAAGTAATAAAAGTTTTTTCATAGAATGAAGGTAAATAGGTTTTGTTTAATCTTTTCTTGGAACGTGTGAACAGGATAGTTTATAGATAAACCTGTTTTCATTTCCATAAGCTTAATATAAACAACGGGCTCAGTACTGTCAAGCACCATGTAAAAACCAATAACCTCCATAACCCTATCCTCGGTTTGAACTGTCTTACCTAAAAGATTAACAGAATCTCTCATTGTTTATAGTATTGTGGGCCCAGAGGGACTTGAACCCCCGACCAATTGATTATGAGTCAACTGCTCTGACCGACTGAGCTATAGGCCCCGATTGTATTGTCTTAAAAAATTGACCACAGTACTAACCGTGGAATCATCGATATCCAAACAATAATATGGAAAACCATTTGCATCCAAATGGTGTTTTATCTTCTCGTCAAACTCCAACGATTCTTCATAGTTTTGAAATCTACCTGTTTGCTGAAAATCTCTTTCACTTCTTCTTAAAAAGAAATTAATGTTATCGTACTTTGAAAATGTCTCAATAACCATATTGTCAAAACCTTTTCCATAGATGGATGCAGGATAACCTTTCTCGTAACCATCCTTATAAGCTAATGACAATAAGATGGGGGAATCTAAAATAATAAAATCTACTTTACCATATGACCTAACAATACCACGATGTTGGTTGGCGAAAATATAAAGTTGGTCGGAAATCTGTGAGGTATTTTCTTCCCAAGCCACTTGTTTTGGGAATTCATATGGGTTATCACATAATACACCCAATCTTTTTAATTCATAAAAAACTCCTGAAGTAATTGTTGATTTTCCCGAACTGGGTCCACCAAAGAAATTAACAATTTTAGTTTTTTTCATTTTAAAATGCCGAATAAAGAAGATAAGAAATTACCAAAATAAAAAATGCTGTATATAGTACAGTCATAACCTTTTCACTATACTGAACCTGCTTTTCGGTTCTACCTTGCCAATCTTCTCTATTCCATTTCATATTTTAAACAGTCATAAACATTGCAATTCCCCATATTAATGAAAACCACAAAATGATTAGAATTTCACTATAATATTTTTCAAAAATCTTTTTCATATCGGAAACTTTAGAGCCACAAGACGGACTCGAACCGCCGACCTGCTGATTACAAATCAGCAGCTCTACCAACTGAGCTATTGTGGCATTTGGTAAAAATAATTATACTTTAAAATAAATAATATGTCAAGAGATTACATTGATTCTCCCTATATTTTCAGTTGAAATAAAATAGTTAAATTCATTTTCTTTTAACCATTCTATTACAATTTTTTTCATTTCAGAAGAATTACCGGTAATGATTATTGAATCAGAATAACCTTGCCAAAAAAAATGATTAATTAACTTATCTATTACATCTTTATGGTTAACACCATGAAGGTCTAAAGTAGGGTTATTTCTTTTCATTAATTTTGATTTTTAGATGCACCTTTTATTTGTGATAATAATACATATTCACATACATCTTTTTCACACAAATAAAAATGACCCAAATCTGGTTCAACACTTAATTTACGTGTAGCATCACTGGTACACATTAAACATTTTCTTTTTTCCATTATTTAAAGTATTTGGTCGGGGTGACAGGACTTGAACCTGCGGCCCTCTGGTCCCAAACCAGATACGCTACCAACTGCGCCACACCCCGAATTTTTTTGTGGACCGTAACGGATTCGAACCGTTGACCCCCTGCGTGCAAGGCAGGTG
>CAYVBV010000111.1:0-6211 GCA_964449745.1 uncultured Polynucleobacter sp.
TACTAATAACACCTTGGAATTTCCCGGCCGGTATGGCCACTCGAAAAATCGGCCCTGCAATCGGCGCAGGCTGCACTGTAATTCTCAAACCCGCGATTGAAACTCCACTGACTGCGATGGCCATCGTTGATATCTTGGAAAGAGCTGGAGTTCCTAAAGGCGTTGTAAATTTAGTAACCCCAACACCAGCTGGCCCTATGGTTAGCAGAATGCTCCACGATCCACGCGTCATGAACCTCTCCTTCACTGGCTCTACTGAAGTGGGAAGAGTCCTTCTCAAGGAAGCTTCAGATCGCGTGATTCGCTGCTCTATGGAGCTCGGTGGAAACGCACCTTTTGTTGTTCTAGATGATGCAAATATCGATGAAGCAGTTAAAGGTTTGATGTTAGCCAAGATGCGAAATGGTGGCGCCGCTTGTACCGCTGCGAACCGTATCTATGTTCATAAAAAGATCGCCAATGAATTTACAAATAAGTTTGCAAAAGCTATGGCTGAACTTCGTATGGCTCCGGGCCGCGAACCAGGTGCCCAATTAGGAGCAAGCGTCTCTAAGAAAGAACGCGACAAGATTGCCCAATTAGTTGAGTTATCTGTAAGAGGCGGCGCAAAGGTTGAGACTGGTGGAGTGCTCCCCGAAGGTCCAGGCGCGTTCTACCCACCTACTGTGCTCACCGTTGATAAAGATAATGAAATCCTAAAGTACGAAGTCTTCGGGCCCGTTGCTCCAATCGTTACTTTTGAAACCGATGTAGAGGCAATCAAACTCGCCAACGACAGCGACTTCGGATTGATTAGCTATGTCTATTCCGGCGAATTGGGTCGCGCAATCCGCGTTGCCGAAGCGATCGACTCAGGAATGATTGCTATTAACCGAGGCATGATTTCTGATCCGGCAGCACCTTTTGGTGGCAATAAGCAATCAGGATTAGGTCGCGAGGGTGGTTTTGACGGAATCCACGAATTTCTTCAAACAAAGTACATTGGTGTAGAGATCTAAATTCCTGCTCTATCAGCTTTTTCAGTAATATCTGAGCCTATCCTCAAGGGTGAATACTGGGGTGAAACTAACTTGGGGGGCAGTGCGACTTGATAGCAAGAGCAATTAAATCTCTAAGACGTGCCTCTCTTTTGTTTCTTCTAATCGGTTTGCTCGGCCTGCCCTCTGCTTATGCATTACCTAGCGCTCCAACAGGATTGACTGCATCGGGTGGAAATGGCTATATCATCGTTAACTTCACAAAAGTTGGTTCCCCAACCGGATTTAAGTATCAACTATCCTCAGATGGCGGTTCAACCTGGACTGACGCTGCATTTGTATCTGATGTCGCGGGGGCAAGAGATGTAACTTCCCCGGTAGCAATCTTTGGAATGGCTAATGGTTCTTATCAAGTACGACTTATTGCAAATGATGGCTCAGGAGATAGTTCACCGAGTACCGCTGCTTCAGTAGATGTGGGACCTAAGACAAACTGGAGCGGTACAGGTGCCACGCGCAACGCGTTTTTGATGGGAACATACTCCGAAGTTGGCGTCAGAAGAAATGGATCGTTTGGGTCAGAGTTGGCGCCACCATCAGGATTTCATCAAAACGTTGGGAATTGTCTAGGATTCCGAGTAGACAGAGATTTCGATGGCTGGGGAAACTCCACAGATGATGGAGATTTCTTTTGTCCAGGAACCCAATATGAAGGCTGGCAAATTCGAGTCGGCACCACTGGCTCATATTTCTATAATTGTCACGCTGTTGCCTCAACACAGATTGTGGGTTCATTGTCGGAAATTTCATCTTCTGATGGAGTTCAAAGTGTCAAATGGACTACAACCAACGCAGTTTCTTCAGATTCAGCTTCAGCGGAAACTGGCATTACTGTAACTCAGATTGCGCGAGTTCCAGATTCAAGTCAGGTGTTACATGTTGATGTGACACTAACCAACACTTCTGCCTCAACTCTTACAGATATTTTTTACGGAAGGAGTTTCGATCCAGACAATCTCACAGACCCAGCTGTCTATACTTCAACAAATACGGTTGTTTCGAGAGAAAGTAATGCGGAAGTCAAATCCACATGGGGTAATGGCTCCTTAATCGCAATGAAATCAACAAGCGCTGGTAGCCGAGCTGCGAGACGCGACTCGGGTTTTGGTTGCAATGAAGACCCGAAAGAAATTTATAACGCGCCAACAAATTCTACTTCTGTGGCAGGTTGGACATCAACCACGACTCCAAATACAGCTGATTCCGGAATTGGAATAGCAGTTCGTACAGCGTCATTAGGTGCTGGGGAAAGTACGTCTTTCAGAATCAGCTACGTACTTTCGGACAACGAAGCAAATCTTCCTGGTGCTCCAACTATTAACTCAATTACACCAAGCAATGGCGCTTTAAGTGTTGATTTTTCTGCAGCATCGAACTCTCCGACAAATTATGACTACTCAATCGATAATGGAATCACTTGGGTTACAAGGGATCCCGCAAGCACTAGTTCGCCAATTTCGGTCACTGGATTAACTAACGGAACTACCTACACTGTAAAACTGCGGGGAAGAAATTCCTACGGAACCGGTCCAGTCTCTAACGCCCTGACAGGGACGCCATCAACTTCACCTAGCCCTCCGATACTTGATGGCCTCACTAGTGGAAACGGATCCATTACCGTTTCGCTCACACCTGGCGCAGACGGTGGTTCAACTCTAACGAATTACGAGTACTCACTGTCTGCTGATAATTCCACTTGGGGTTCAGATACGCCACTGTCGCCCGCTAGTACAGCTCAGTCTTTTACAATCTCAGGGTTGAATAACGGGACCGTCTACTATGTAAGAGTAAAAGCTAGAAATGCAAATGGGTTAAGCAGCGCATCAAACGTTCTTTCGACGAGTACTGCTACTGCACCCTCTCCACCCGTGATATCGAGCATTGGCTCAAAGAATCAAGCATTGTTGATTTCGTACACAGAGGGAAGCTCCGGGGGTTCCCCAATCACAGGAATTCAGTACTCTCTTGACGCAGGATCAACCTGGGAATCTACAACTATTACTAGTTCCCCATTTTTGGTTTCGAGTTTAACAAACGGTACGACTTACTCCATTGCCTTGCGAGCAACAAACTCAATAGGGACAAGTTCGGCATCCTTGACTGATACGGGAACACCTGCAACGGTTCCAGCGGCACCAACGCTTACCTCTGGTTCAGCGGTAGCCTCAAGTAGTTCGTTGACAGTAACTTTCACACCGGGTGATAACGGTGGCTCATCTATAACTGACTACGAATATTCAACCGATGGTGGGGCAACTTGGCGACTTAGGTCTAACTCTCCGAGTACCAATACATCTTTGACAATCACCACGTTGTCTTCGGATGGAACTACGTCTCTAGCCAATGGACAGGAATATTGCGTTCAAATCCGCGCTGTAAACGCAATTGGATCAGGCGACTCATCAGCGTCAGCTTGTGGAACTCCAGCTACATCTCCGTCAGCTCCAACAATCACCAGCATCACTTCTCGAAATGGATCTTTGGAAGTTGCCTTTACTGAGGGCAGTAATGGCGGGGCATCAATAACTGGATATTCATATTCGTTGGACGCAGGAAGCTCCTGGGTTAATTTAGGTTTGAACAAAACTCCATTTACGATTCCAAACTTAGTAAATGGTACTTCCTACTCAGTTGTTGTGAGAGCAACCAACAGCGTTGGGGATGGAGCAGCATCAACATCTGTTTCAGGCACGCCCTCGACGACTCCGGCGGCTCCAACAATCAATCGCATCATCCCTTCGAACACGCAACTTACTGTTGAATTTGCTTCTAACGGCGATGGCGGTTCGGCAATCACTAATTATCAGTATTCAATAGATGGTGGTGGCAACTGGATTACCCGCAGTCCAAGTAGCACTACCTCACCTCTAGTTATTTCAGGACTTACAAATAACACTACCTACCAAATTCAGTTACGGGCTGTAAATATCAATGGAAGTGGCGCTTCTACCGGAACTTCAATCGCATCTACGCCGAGATTGATAGCTGATGCACCAACAATAACCTCAGTAACTGGAGGTAACACATCCTTATTGGTTGCATTTACAGCAGGAAATGACAACGGTGATGCAATCACCAACTATGAGTACTCGGTTGATGATGGTTCTACCTGGCTGGTGCGAACTCCAACTGCAACAACCTCGCCAATTTCAATTCTTGGTCTAACCAACGGAACCACTTACCAAGTGCGATTAAGGGCAATCAATTCAGCGGGACCTGGTGCTCAATCTTCAGCTGTTGCTGGAACGCCATTTACAACTCCAGCCGCGCCGGTAATAAATTCCATAACGGCCGGAAATCAGTCGTTAAGCGTTGCTTACACGGCTGGATCAACAGGTGGAAGTTCGATAACAAATTATCAATATTCAACCAATGCTGGAACAAATTGGACCGCATTTAGCCCCGATACAACGAGTAATCCTCTCGTTATCACAGGATTGACTAACGGAACCGCCTATAGCGTAAAGATTCGGGCAGTAAACGCGGCTGGCCCAGGAACGGGTTCAAATACAGTCGAAGGTACGCCCATAAATCTAGACAGCACAGCCCCGACCTTCGTATCAGCTGCAGTCAACTCAACCACTCTTGAGATGACTTATGACGAAACCTTGTCATCTACTACAGCAGCCACTTCAACATTCGTAGTCACAATCGGCGGCACCACCGTATCTGTCAGCAGCGTATCCATAAACTCCACAAAGGTAGTTCTAACCCTCGCATCTGGCGCTCTTTATGGCCAAGCAGTCACCGTTGCATACACAGATCCAACCGCTGGAAATGACGCAAACGCAATTCAGGATACCGCTGGCAATGATGCAGCAACCCTTACTGCAACATCAGTAACAAATAACACACCTGATGCTGCAGCCCCGACCTTCGTATCAGCTGCAGTCAACTCAACCACTCTTGAGATGACTTATGACGAAACCTTGTCATCTACTACAGCAGCCACTTCAACATTCGTAGTCACAATCGGCGGCACCACCGTATCTGTCAGCAGCGTATCCATAAACTCCACAAAGGTAGTTCTAACCCTCGCATCTGGCGCTCTTTATGGCCAAGCAGTCACCGTTGCATACACAGATCCAACCGCTGGAAATGACGCAAACGCAATTCAGGATACCGCTGGCAATGATGCAGCAACCCTTACTGCAACATCAGTAACAAATAACACGCCATCTCTTGGTATCTTAGTACCCATATTCTCAGAAATTCAGACAACGCTGGATGGGTTTACATTTACGATTACAAATTACGACAATAACTGGAGTTTCTCATTGTCGGCTACCAATGATGCAACGGCCTCGTTGGCAGAGGGTGGATTAATTACGGTTTTTGGTATCTTAAACCGAGGCGAGGAAATAACAGTTACCGTTGCAGCCTCTCGACTTGGGTATCAGACTGGATCTAGCTCGATAAGGAAAGGCTCAACGCCTTTACTTCTCCAACCGTCATATCTTCAAGTGTCGATTCAGCCTTCAATCAAACAAGAGGGTTTGACAATTGTCTGTATTTCAGGGACGTTTGATTTTATTCGGTATGGTGTTACTGCAGAGAAGGCGATTGTCTCGTCTAGTGCTTTCACTCTCAATATAGACAACACTGATGTAGAGACCAAGACAACCTCCGAGAGTCTCGCTTCTTTTGAAGCGAAGGCTGAGTGGGACGGAAAGTTCGCGTATTGCAAACAATTTGCTGCCCAAGAAAATGCCAGAATCGCCTTAAGTTCGTTAAACGCTTCGGTAACTGATCAAATTATGGATTCCCAGAAGAAGGAACTAGCTCAAGCAACTAAGGATCATAGAGCGGCTCTTCTAAGCCTTAGAAGTGATAAGCGAGCCGAATTATCTCGTTTATCACGCTTACGGAGTGCTGAAACTAAATCACAACCTGGAACTTTGGGAACGAACAAGGCTAGGGAAAAATTCAACAAATCAGTAGAACTTGTTGAAAAGGAGTACCAAGAAAAAATTGCATCACTCAACATCAAGCTAAGTCAGACAATCGATTCAATCAAGAAAGATTCTTTGGGTGAAATAGCCGCTAAAGGGATTTCATTAATCGTTCAAGGTCGCTGAATCAGCTAGTGAATGGGCGCCAATGTCGGGCCATATGGTGAGTGGCGGAGGATGAGGGATTTGAACCCTCGATAGGTTTCCCTATACACGCTTTCC
>CAYVBV010000112.1:0-6049 GCA_964449745.1 uncultured Polynucleobacter sp.
CACACATATCCTGAACTGCACCAGATTCAAAGACTTGCATCTTAGGAGCAAACCAGGGATACTCAAGATTCTCAAAGACTCCTTTCTCAATGAGAACCCAACCAAATCCAGTGTAATCGACTGTGAATGGTTTGCGTCTCTTAGAAATACTATCAACGGTTTCGTGATTCATTACACCACCGTTTTTACGGAAATCATCTTCCTCTAACCAGTGTGCTACAGAGGTTGTATGACCATCTTCGGTTGCATACCAACCAGAAACAATCTGTCTCTTCTTGGTTTCATCAACATTTCCTTCTTCATCAATGGCATCTACGGGAAGTGCCATATCACAAAGTTGCCAGAATTTTTCAGTGTTGAAAACAATATCACTATCAATCCAAAGTTGATAATCATAAGGAAGTTTTCCGTCCCAGGGAATCTGCTTTGGACCTCTGAGAACATTTGCTCCCAGACACTTACAACGAGCAAAGTTCACCATACTTGAGTAATCTTGAGAGATCTGAATACTCATTCCATTCTGAACTAAATCAAAACATAACTGTACGAATGCCTTTAGAAAAATAAACGAACATCCTCTTCCAGGAAGACAGAATACGATTGTCTTTCCTCTCATTCTTTCTTTAATTGCTTCAAAATCCCAGGGTTCTTCTGAAGAAGTTGGGGGTTTTGCTTTAACAGTAAATCCTTTTGCCATAAGAAATAAAAAACCTTCAGGTCAATTCTATCGTGTTATTTAGTATTTGTAAAGTGGGATTTCTCAGTGTGAAGACTCTTGAATTGTGGTATTATTAATCAAAAGTTCTTCGTAGCTGAGATCTTCAAGACTATAATTTGTCTCCAAGAGACCTACCATTGTCTTCAAGGTATTCCAAGTTGTGTAGAATTCCTCTTCTTTGAGTGAATGAAAAAGACAATTGTTTTTCGCATATATGTGATATATTTTCTCAACCATTTTTTGCATCTTTTCACTACTTGGCGAGCATATTATATATTAACACAATCAAGAATCCCACAGGGACTCCTAGGATTCTGAAAAACGTTTTGGGATAGCGAATTAACCATCCCGCAAAGACCACTTTCCAAAAATTCCAGTATGGTTTCTTATAAGATTTCATTGCGGAATACGGAATGTTTCTGAGTGGTCTTACCATTGAACCTTATGCGGGGAATTTTTTGGGCGGGAATTTTTTTCATCATCTTGAAATCTTATTCTAGCATTCCCTGGGATTTTTTTCAAGGTCTTATAATCACTCTCGCGTTTTGTCACCTCTGTAGGTTAGGGTAGTTAGTGTTTTTATATACGGGGCAACCGCACGGCCGCCTTAAATATAACAAACCGACCACACATTAACTGTCATTCACGAATGCTGAGAACGAATGACTGTCCCCATGCATTCGTGACCCCTACGTTGTCACCGACTGCCACCGATACGTGTCATCACCAACTCAGATTTCTTTGCCTCTTTAATAGGTAGGCGAGTGATCTTAATCTCTCCCCGTGCCTCAGCAATTGCAAGGTCAAGTTTAGTCGCGGTTGTGAAGTTCATAAGAGAGTGTAGAGAATGAGTGTGCAGTGTGTGTATCAGTAACCCAACCAGACCAGAAACTCACCAGCATCAACGCGATCCTTTGTGACAAGAAAGACGCCGTATTCTGCCAGGTATTCAAGCAGCAGACCATGAGAGGTTGCAATGCCAGCAGCGAAATCCCATGAGAGTTGTCCATTCTCATCGGCAAACTCAAAGATAGATTCAGCGAAGGTCATCATAGGAGTTGAGTGTAGGGAATTGTGTGAGGGGGAGGACTTACCGATGCAACGCTAACGTGCCTCCATTATATCAGTCCTCAAGTCCTAGAGCGGAGTCATACACATTCCAGAAACAATTCCATGCCCATTCGTCAGCAACAAAGGTCGTAATTCCTGCTTGCTCACAGACCCAATCGTATGCGGCATCACAGTCAAACTTTACAGTGCCCATATGATCATAGAGGCGGGCAACAGCATCGCGGAAGTTAGTGTCCTCCATTGCAGACAGAAACCATTTGCCGTTGTCAGTGTCGCGGATGATCATTTTGCCAGTGATGGTGTGAGCGGGGTAGAATGCCATTCGGTTTGCCTTTGAATCTTTTGGTATGATAGTCCCTAGGAGGGGGCCAAAACGAAACCCTGTGCCAGTCATCCGATTGGCACAGGGCGGGTTGATTAGAACTGAATCTCCTCTACAGTGGGTTCTGAGGTAACGCTCTCATCAGCAGCGATAACGTCAAGAATGGCAAGAATCTCCTCACCAGTGCTACCTTGCTTGAGCATGGAAATCAGGATTTGCTTAGACATTGTAAAAAGAAAAAATGTAAGGAACAGGTGGGCAGTTTTAGGTCATGCTCAGGACACTGAATCAATAGCGAATCTCAGGCGCGGGAAGTTGTGGCGCTGGAGGTGTCGAAATGTAGGGAACGGTAGGCGTCACATTGGAGGAACTATTGTGAACGGCATTAACAGTGGTTTGCTGAATTGCACGAAGTCCACCGTCAAGCATTGGGGCAATAGATTCAAAACCAACCGAGGAAACTGCAGAACCGAAAACAATACCGAAGAGAAAGTTTTTCATCAATTCTTGTCCTCAACAACGGTTACAATCTCACCAGAGTTAACAAGGTATTGTGTCTGGATTACGTTAGGGGCGATTTCAACTTGACCCACAACCATAGCAAAAGCGAGCAGAGATTCAATCATTTTAAGTGAGTGTGAAAGGGGGAAAAAAGAAAGGGGTTTAGAAGTCGAAAACGTCGCCGTTGATTTCTGCGCGGTTAACTTTAGGGTCGTTCCACTCTACACCATCAGGGGTTTCTTTGCTGCCAACTTGATAGAATTCTTCCAGCAGTTCTTCATAACAGCAAACGTTGTTTTGCTCAATGAAGTTTTGAATGCTCTCATCATTTTGCATCCAGAGAACTACATTCCAGGTTTCATAATTGGTCCAACCGTTATAGGTTTGATCAGTGATGCTGGTTTGGTAGGAGGTGCTCATTTTCGGTTCGTTTGGTATGAATCAATTATAAGGGGTGGGAGTGCCCTTTGGGGGGCGGTGTGTGCCAGTGCCTCAGGCGGCACACATCAGGGCAGATTCCATATTAACTTCACGAATGTCCATCATAGAGTAATCATAACCCTGGTTTTCTTCAAGGTCTACAAGATAAGCATTTGCAGTGGAGAAACAATCAAACAAGCGGAGTGATTGAAAGTCTTCACCTTCACAATCAAAACCACCGATTACAGCATAGACTTTAGAGATTTGCATTTGAGGCGTTTCCGTTTGATGTCCTTAGTATGGCAGGTCTTGGGGGGGATTTCAAGCGGGGTTGTGCCACTTAGTCAACTGTCACACCATCCACCAATTCCTGCAAAGTTTCTTCATCATAGACTCCGGAGATTTCATTTAGTACATCTTCGGGGCCCATGTTCATCATGTTCTCACAGATGGTATCATAGGCGAATTGCATCAGGCATTTGACATCCATCTCATCGACAATACGCTCCGCGTAGTTTTCAACAAGTTGGGTGAGTTGTTGGGAAGTAAGGTTCATTTTCAGTTAGCGTAGAGGGGAAGTTTCTTACGAAGGCGAATTGCATCATCAATCATTTCACCAACCTGTTCGTAAATGTAGGAAGAACCACCTACATCAGCGAGCACATCTTGAGTGAAGAGAGAAGAGAAATACTCCTCCTGATTGCCGTCTTCATTATACTCAAACACATCGTGTTGAGTGAATACAAACGCAGCACAGGGAGCGTTCTCACCTTGACTCTCAATCATTGAGTTGATAGAGTTACGAAGTTCAGAAAGTGTGCGGTACATAATCAGGAAAGAATGTGAACAAAGTCCAGGGAAAATACAGTCCATTGAGCGTAATCTGTCACCTCTTCAACTAACGCATCAGCGATTGCCTCATCATCATCGTCATCATCAACTTCCACCTCAAAGACATTACCAACCACAGAATCTGTAACTAATTGTTGTTCTTCTGGGGTGAAATCATCATCATCAAAATCAAATCGAACTTCGGTGACTTGAAGTGTAAGGGTTCTCATCAGCGGTAAAGAGTAACAAGAGCATCAGCAAACTTATCTTCGTCCAGAGTCTCCAACTCATCATCAGTCATCGACTCTAGAATGGCAACAATTTCAGCGAATGTCATTTCAGGTTCTTTGAGTTCAGTATAGAGGTCGGAATTAACTTGGAGTTCAGTAGTCATAGTTTCCGTTCAGGTATTCGTCAAGGTTGAACTTCTCTTTATCCTGAAGTTCGGGAATGTCAAGGTCAAAGATTTCGCCTTGACTGTCAGCAATCTCACTCCAGAGTTCGTCATACATAGCGGTTCATTCCTCAACAACAAAGGTAGTATGGCACGGATTGGGGGGAGGCGGGGGATTTAGTGTGCGGTTTGTGGAGTGGCACAGTCACCCCTAGGTGCCCCTCTAATGGGGGTCTAATCTAGGTCAGAGAAACTCCATCATCAGGTAGTCTACAGTCACCTCCAATTCGCTTGCCATACGCTCTAGCTCATCGTCCATGATTGACATCGGAGCACCATTCATTTGTTCTTCGTGTTGAATGAAAAGGTCAGCAGTTTCGTTAGTCATTGGGGAAATCTCAGGCGGTGACAGTAGTGTAGAGAGTGCCAGTGGAGTTATAAAAGAGGTCCACGGGTTGCTGATACTCATCGGCAAGAGAATAGGCAATTTCGTATGCCTCATCAGCGTCACGGGTAGTGTTCTCCCAAGGGGCAAAATCACAGCGAACGTCGAGTCTCATTTGTTCGTTTCGTTTGGTATGAATCAATTATAAGGGGTCGGAGGGGGGTTCTGGGGAAACCTTGTGCCACTTAGTCAGCTGGCACATAGAGCGTTCCGTATTTGGAGAAAGTGTCTTTAAATCGGTTTAAGTCCTTGCCCAGATAGATGATGCCAGATTGGAACGGTGCAGCACCCTTACTAGTGCCAAACTTCAGGCGGCGATTGACTGCAACCCAGGGGTACTTTTCAATTGAACGCCACCACTTTGTTGAGATGTCAACTTTAATCAAAAGCACCATTTCTTTGGCATTGCCGCATTCATATTGCAGAGCAGCATATGGCACCCATTCTTTACTGTTACTGTAGGGGTGATTCATAAACACACTCTCAGCAACCCATTCATGAGCTAAACCGTTGGTTGCCTCAGTGTAAACTTGTTTTGCTGGTACGTTAGGATTTGCCTCATCATTTGAGCAGGGGTCTAGACCTAAATCGTTGCCGAAAAACTTTAGTACATCTGCTACAAATTCAATGGGAGTATTCCAGCAATCGGTGCGATTGCCTGTGGTTGCTGTTAATGCTTTGAGTGCAGATGATGCCATAATTGTTACTCTTGTTCTCCTATTATACCATGAATTCTTCAATGAACTGTTCGTGAGAAATGATACGAACATCGGGATAGATTTTCTTCATATCACTCTGAAACTCTTCGCTCAGATAGTAATCCTTCCACTTCCATGCTTTATCAGGTCCAGCAAGCACAATCACAGCAGATTTGTAACCATGATCATCTACAGCGTGTTGAAGTTTCATAATCTCAAAAGGAACTTTCTCCTCTGCAGTTCCTTGCACACGCTGAAATTTCAAACTCAGCAATACATCATCATTCAGAAGAATGTCAACATAATGCTTGCCACCATTGCGCTTCTTGCCTATACTTACCTGCGCCTTTACTTTATGATTTGTATGCTCAATCAGAAGTTCTTCAATAGCATCTTCATAAGATTTGCCGGTGGTAGTGTCGCGGGAGGCGGTGGTTGCCATTAGGTGAATTCCTTTGAATGATATCAGTATAGAGCATCAGGAGTATCCCACAAGGGGTCCTGTGCCACTTCACACACTGGCACAGTTGAACCTGCCAGTGTTGAAGTTTGCGTGAGAGAATACCTCACGATTCACCAGTTTGTACATACCAAACCGATTGGAGAGCACATAACCCTCAGCATCAATTCGGTTGCCGTTGATGTATGC
>CAYVBV010000113.1:0-5883 GCA_964449745.1 uncultured Polynucleobacter sp.
TTTAAGCGGCCATTTCTTCAATGGGTAATAAAAAGTCCCTGCTGATACCAGTTCCAACACCATTCACACGCTCTAAGAAATGTGTCAAAAATACGTGCAAACCCAGCTCCAGAATTTCTTGAATTCTTGAATCTCGTAACTCCGCCAACAAATTTCTGGCCTGAGTGATGGTTTTGCTCGATTGGGAATTTTTGATTTTGCCAAGAATATCCACAACCTCATTCATACATGCAGATAAAGATCTGGGCATATCAGAACGCAAAATCAATAATTCTGCGACACGCTCAGGAGTAATCACATCCCGATAGACTTTTCGGTAAATTTCAAAAGCTGAAACTGACCTCAAAATGGCAGCCCAATAGTAAAAGTCATCTACCGAATCATGACCCTGCTCACGCATATGTTCTGCAGTGAGTGATTTCACATCCAATAAGCGTGCTGTGTTATCCGCTCTTTCCAAAAAAGTCCCCAAGCGAATGAAATGAAAAACTTCATCTCGCACCATGGTGCCATGCTGAACCCCTCGAGTCTGATGAGATCGGAATTTAACCCATTCAAAAAACTCTGATGGAGCTTGATCTAAGATTCCATCCCGCATTTTTTTCTGGGCTTCTAACCAAGTGGTATTGATGGTCTCCCATAGCTCTGTGGTCATCGATCCTCTGACAGCTCGCGCATTTTCTCTAGCGGCTTGCAAACAACACATGATGGAAGATGGATTGTTCATATCGCTGACCATGAAATGAATCACATCCTTAGGCGACATCAATACGTAATTGGCATCAAATGCCGCGGTCAGCTCTGATATTTCTAATAAAGATCGCCAGGCACGCTCAGAGACCTCTGCTGACTGGGGCAGCAATGACATTTGATAATTCACATCCAGCATGCGAGCAGTGTTTTCTGCGCGCTCTGTATAGCGTGACATCCAGTAAAGATGGTCGGCCGTTCTAGATAGCATATTGATCTCCTTATCTGTTAGTGTTCTAAGACCCAAGTGTCTTTGGTTCCGCCGCCCTGAGAAGAGTTCACCACCAAGGATCCTTCTTTCAGTGCAACTCGGGTCAAACCACCCGGTGCCATACGAATTTCTTTGCCAGATAAAACAAAGGGGCGCAAATCAATGTGACGGGGGGCAATTCCTGACTCAACATATGTTGGGCAGGTGGATAAAGCCAAGGTAGGCTGCGCGATGTAGCCTGCTGGATTGGCTTTGACTTTTTCCTTGAATTCAGCAATTTCAGCCTGAGTAGATGCAGGTCCCACCAACATGCCATAACCGCCCGCTCCATGAACCTCTTTCACCACCAATTCAGCAATGTGATCCAGAACATATTTGAGATCTTGTGGTTTACGACACATATAGGTAGGAACGTTAGCAATTAAAGGTTCTTCATCCAAATAGAAACGAATCATGTCTGGCACATAGGGGTAGATAGATTTGTCATCAGCCACACCAGTACCAATGGCATTACAAATGGCCACATTACCTGCTCGATAAGCCCTCATCAATCCATAAGAACCTAGCGCCGAGTCTGATCGGAACACCTCAGGATCTAAAAAATCATCGTCTACCCGACGATAAATCACATCGACTTTTTTAGCACCTTGAGTGGTTCTCATGTAAAGAATATCTTTTTGCACAAATAAATCTTTACCCTCCACCAACTCAACCCCCATTTGTTGGGCCAGAAAAGCATGTTCAAAATAAGCTGAGTTGTACATGCCTGGGGTTAAAACCACCACGCTGGGGTTGGCATTTTGGTTTGGGGCAGCTTGGCGCAAGGTATCCAATAACAAATCTGGGTAATGAGCCACCGGCGCCACACGATGTTGAGCAAATAATTCTGGAAACAAGCGCATCATCATTTTGCGATTCTCAAGCATATAAGACACGCCTGATGGCACACGCAAGTTGTCCTCTAAAACAAAAAATTCTCCAGTGCAATCTCCGTGCGTCGCTCTGACAATATCAATTCCAGCAATATGAGCGTAGGTGTTCATAGGAACATCTACCCCCATCATCTCTGGCCTGAATTGAGCATTGTTTAATACCTGCTCCTTGGGAATAACCTCCGCTTTCAATATGTGTTGCTCGTGATATACATCATGCAAAAACATATTCAGTGCCGTAACACGCTGACGCAAGCCTGCCTCAAGACGAGCCCACTCAGAGGCTGGAAAAATTCTAGGAACGATGTCAAAAGGGATCGTTCTCTCAGTTCCTGCACTTTCTCCATAGACTGCAAAAGTAATCCCAACACGCCGAAACATCAAATCTGCTTCTTCACGACGCGCACTCAGGTATTGCTCACCTTGCTGACTAAGCCATTGGGCAAATTGCTGGTAATGGGACCTGGACACTTGTGGATCTTTGAAATCTCGAGCCACATCATCTAAGGACATCTCATCAAAAGGTAATTTCTTTTCTAAAACCATCATGCTCTACTCCCACACCTATGCCAACAACTATTGATGCCAAATCCTTCGTTGAACTTCTCGCCAGTCTTTGCGCAAGACATCAGATCCTTTAAATTCCCAAATTTGCGCCCCCGTTTGAGTGCTTTCCAAAATGGGTATTTCTCGATTCACATAACGTTCAACCACTTTTTTATTGGGATGCTTGTATCGATTTCTGTAACCTGCCTGAAGCACTGCCCACTTTGGGGCAATGGCATCCAAAAAGATTTCTGAGGACGATGTAGCACTACCATGGTGCGGTATAAGCAATATTGATGCCACTTTATCTAAAGGCTTATATTCATTGGCAATCAGGAACTCACCTCCCTTTTCGACATCCCCTGTTAACCAAAAAGAATAGTGACCATTGCTCACCTCAATGACACAACTTAGTGCATTGGGTTTGCCAGAATGGTGCATGGCTGCGAAGGTTGTTTCTGATTCAGGATGCCAAACTTTAAAAAGAACTCCATCCCAACGCCAAGATTGGCCAGCTTGGCATGGCAAGGCGGGCAACTTGAGTTCTTTGGCTTTTCTGACCAAAAAATGCCACTCTGGCAAAGTACCTATCAAATCATTGAACTGGATACTTTTGAGAATGCTCAGTGCGCCTCCCACATGATCAGTATCTTTATGACTGATGGCCAAGCGATCAATGAATGCAATTCCTTCACCCCTTAAAAAGGGCAATACATTCCTTTCGCCCGCATCAGACACTGGGGATGTCTTTGGTCCAGTGTCATAAAGTAATTTTTTGGTTTTAGTCTCTACTAAAACTGCCGTACCTTGACCGATGTCTAAAACCGTAACACGAAAATCTCCATCATTCATGGAATGTGTCTTGGGAAGCAATAAGGGAATACAACAACACAAACCGAGTAGCCTGCTTTTATAGCTATTCATTAAGGATCCGGGTCGGATCGCATAAAGAATCCCAGCACTAGAAACCGCCATCCAAATCCAATGTGGCTGTGAAAGATAAGCAACGGACCAAAACCAAGAAGCCATTGGATTTAAAAACCAAGCAACCAGCTCCATGCAGGTGTGAGCAATCCACAATGTCCATTGACTAAATGGACCGGGCAATACAGCACCCAACATCGCAAAAGGGGTCACAATGAAACTCACCAATGGAATGGCAAAGGCATTGGCCAAAGGAGAAACCAATGAGAATTGTGAGAACCAATAAAGTGTCAATGGCAATAAGGCCAAAGTCACCACTGCTTGAACGCGAGTAGCCTCTTTAAAAGACTGCCACCATCGTTGCGTTCGCGAGTAACCATACTCTGACAAACCATCTTGACCTGGCATCGCAAACAAAATAGCCGCCACGGCACCAAACGACAACCAAAAACCTGGTGTGTAGGCAGCCCAGGGATCTAACAATAAAACCACAAACAAGGCCCACCACCAGATGTCAAAAGCTCTTGTGACTCGCCCCATCCAAACCGCAAAAGCCACAACGCCCACCATATACATGGTGCGTTGAGCAGGTATCTGAAATCCAGCAAGCCAGGTATAAATGAGAGCCACCAAGAAACCACTCAATGCGCCAACTTTTTGAGCCGCACAAATCATTGGCAATGACTTTCTGCGCCAGAGACGATTTGCTAAAGCTGCGCCCATACCCGCTAACATCGTCACGTGAAGACCGGAAATAGAGATCAGATGCCCAATACCAGTGGCATTAAAAACTTTCCAATCCTCCTGAGCAATCGCATTTTGCTCCCCCATGACCAAGGCAATCAGGACTCCAACATAGCGAGCATTTTCAGGGGCCGCAGCTTTGATACGCTCGCGCAAATGCCAGCGCCACAGTTCTACCCAAGTTGCAAAACTCCCATGAAACTCGTCGACTAATTTGGGTCGCCAAGACCGGGGTAATCCTTTTGCACCTGCCTTAACAGACCCAGTGGCGCCTAAATTTTGCTGAAACATCCAACGCTCAAAATCAAAACCATGTGGGTTCATGAGGCCATGAGCCCTCTTCAACACGACCGGCAAGCGCCAACGTTGCCCTGGCTTAATTAAGGGAAGATTGACATTTCCACGCCAACCGGGATACCAACCTAAGGAAAGCCGCTTTGGAAAATTTTTCAAATTAATGGCTAGAGAACCACCCTCTTGCTCATTTTCTTGCAGTACATCTTCTACGCTGATAGAAAATCTTAATGATTGGTCACCTAAGGTAGGCAAACCATCCACAACGCCAGTAACGAGTAAAGTAACTCCCTCTAATTCTGTCGGCAAATCATTTAAAAGACGTTGCTGAGTGAGATAGCCAGCCCAGGCAAATCCAAGCACGAACAAAATCCACGTCCATGCCATCCGCCTAATCCCTTCTGCCATGGTTTGATTCATGGAGTGCCAAAAGTATCTTGCAACAACAATGATGCTTAAAGCCATCACAATTGATGCGCAAAGCGATAACCACACTTCAAACAATGGAAGCTGCGGTAAAAAAAGTAAAAGAGATTCCCCGGCAATGAATGCCGCTAAAAATAAACGCAAATTGACTATGCCTGCTTGATGAGCTGAGGAAATTGATGGGCAAGCAAATCAGCCCAACGAGGAATAATGCGCAAAGCATTCTGCGCACACATCGATTGAGTTTGAGTGACCAAACGCGAACGTAATTCAGCCAGAACAGAAGATATTTGGGGCAATTCACCAGGCTCATTGCGTCGACTCAATTGAGAAGCAAGCCAAGCTGGTGGAATGTCAGGAGCATCGGTTTCAAGAACAATGTGCTCAATCGGCAGCTCAGTGGCTAAACGACGTATCTGCAAAGCTCTTGGGAAAGTCATGGCTCCGCCAAACCCCATCACAAAATTCAATTGAATAAATTGTTGCGCTTGCTGGAAACTACCATTAAAAGCATGAGCAATGCCCCCAGAAATTTTTCTTCTGCGCAGGGCTTTTAAGATGGCGTCTTGGGATCGCCTGACATGCAAAATAACGGGCAAATGAAACTCTTCGGCCAAATCCAATTGCGCTTCAAAAAAGAAAGCTTGCTGATGGGCATCCAAATCGGGCAAAAAGTAATCCAAACCAATTTCGCCAATGCCCACAAAACGTGGGTCAGCCATCGCGGCAATCACTGCACTACGCAAAATGTCCAAATCTGATTTTTGGGCTTGCGGTGTATAAATCGGATGAATACCTAAGGTGTAACAAGTTGCAGGCATGTGCATAGAAGCTCGATTGGCCAATCTTGCGACCGCATCAAAATCATGGGCTTTCACCGCAGGGATTAAAACCCCATCAACACCCACTTGAGCAGCTCTTTCAATCACCGCATCTAGATCAACGGCAAACTCGTGAGCATCTAAATGACAGTGTGTATCTAAACACAAAGCCATCTTATATCGCCTTTAAAACGCCATGATCTAAACGCAAAATTCGATCACATCTGGCAGCGCG
>CAYVBV010000114.1:0-5774 GCA_964449745.1 uncultured Polynucleobacter sp.
ATTGCAATAGGAGTTCCTAATTAATGGATTCTTCAGATAGAAATCTTGACGAAAAATCATACAATAATGAACCTGTAATATCTGGAAACAAAAAGGTATGGTTTTTAAATGGAGACTTAGTTCGTGTCCATCATGTGTCAAGATCAACAGGTATGGTTGCTCTTTATAATATCAATAAAGATAGAATAGAGTCCTGCCTTATGTCTGATTTCAAAAAGTTTAGACAGAGAGCATACACAATAGGTGAGACTGCTACTCTTGTGAATAGGCATAAAAAATATATGCCTAGTTTAATTAAACGAGGAGTCATTCCACCACCTGTAGGGTGCAGCAAGGATGGTAAAAGAGGTTTTCAGATAAGGTCATACTATTCTGAAGAGCACATAAAAGAAATCCGTGATATACTTGCTAGTATCCATATTGGACAGCCAAGAAAGGACGGTTTGGTGACAAATAATATGACACCTACCAGCCAGGAATTGACAAGACGAATGGGTGATGGTATACTTACATATACAAGAACTGAAGATGGCAGATACATCCCAGTTTGGACAGAGAGCATATAGGAGCAACAGTGGAAGAAAAAAATGAAACTAAGGTTTCAGTAACACTAGGGTATACCCTTAATTTGGGTAACTTTCAATCACTAAGACTAGATCTTGGTGTTGTAGATTCTAAGCGAGAAGGCGAAACAACAAACGAGGCTATGGAACGAGTCTACGCATTTGTTGAATCAAAACTTGCTGAAAAGATTAACGAAGCAAAGTCAGAAATTACAGAGTAATGGCAGAACGCAAAGACCGAATGGCTTTGCTCAGTCGCTACAAGAAATTGCACTTAGCAAAGTACGAAGTGAAGTCAACTATTAATATTAATGTTGAGCAATGGGCTGCAGATGCACTTATTGAATCGTATGGTTTACAAGAGTGCTATGATCTGCTAGACTATTATTTCAGGGTAAGTCCTAATCCTTCTTGGGCTTACTTTGCATATAACGCAGAAAAGATTGTTAAAGCAATAGACGATTTAAAGAAGGATAATGAGGAACGCAAGGTGCGTAGAGAATTAGCAAAGAAATGGTTAAACAATGAATGATTTAGAAGCAAAGGTATTGTCAGCAGTACTTAAAGACAAACAAATTCATGTGTTACTACAAGCAAATGTAGATAACTTATTGAAGACACACAATGATGTGTGGAACTTTATTCGTAATTATTCTGAAAACAACAGTACTCTACCACCAATGACTTTAGTGGTTGAAAAGTTTCGTGATTTTCATCCTGTTGAAGATGTCGGGGCAACAAAGCATCATCTTGAAGAATTGCAATATGAATATCTAAACGATAGTGTAAAAAGTATTCTTCGTAATGCTGCAGGGGATGTACAGGCTGGTAATCCAGTTGATGCACTTAACAATCTAATTACACAAACATCAGAACTTAAAAAGAATACATCTCTTATTCGTGATATTGATGTGACTGACACAGACTCTACTATTGCCCACTTTGAGAATGTACAAAGGCTTAATGAAGAAGGCAATGTTGGTATCAAGACAGGGCTACCAGGATTTGATAACTATTTGCCCTCTGGAATCACTTCAGGGCAGTTAGGAGTGTTCTTGGCATATCCAGGTATAGGAAAGTCCTGGTTGGCTCTCTATTTCGCTGTACAGGCTTGGAAACAGGGTAAGACACCACTTGTAGTAAGTCTTGAAATGTCTGAGACAGAAGTCCGTAATCGTGTACTCACCATTATGGGTGAAGGTCTATGGTCTCATAGGAAGATGTCCAATGGTGAAGTAGAACTTGATATGATGAAGAAGTGGCACACTAACTCTATTGCGAATAAGCCACCATTCCATATTATTTCTAATGATCAGGGTGGAGAAATTACTCCGTCAGTATTGCGTGGTAAGATTGACCAATACAAACCTGACTTCGTAATCGTTGACTATTTACAGTTGATGAGTCCAAATCAAAAGTCTGACAATGAGACTGTTAGAATGAAGAATCTTTCACGAGAACTAAAGTTGATGGCTATCTCAGAAGAAGTTCCAATTATTGCAATTTCATCTGCCACACCTGATGATGTGAATGACTTATCAACAGTTCCTACACTTGGTCAGACAGCGTGGTCACGACAGATTGCATACGATGCAGACTGGGTAATGGCACTTGGTCGGGGTACAAATAGTGATATCATTGAATGTGCCTTTAGAAAGAATCGTAATGGTTTTATGGGAGAATTCTTAATTCAAGTAGACTTTGATAGAGGCTACTACAGATACAAAGATTACGAATAAATTGGTATAATTGGTGTATGACATATCATCATAAGCCAATTAAAAGGTTCAGCCTTGAAGGGAGCATTTATGATGAAGCGACTATTCCTAGACTTAAAGAAGAATATGTTAGATTACTTACAACAGAAATGCGATATAGCGGATATGTACCACGAATTGACATCGACCCCGATTTTACGATAGAATATGTAGAGTATGGAAGCACATTTAAATTTGAATTATCAGTATACGGAATATATGTAGGAAAGAGAAAAGTAGAATGGATACAAGGAATAGACGGTCATCGACCAATTTATACACAGAACAGCAAATCCGAAGAGTCATCGAAGGCTCGGGTATAGATATTGAAAATGAAGTAGACTCTGACTTCATTATCTTCTGTCCTTATCACAATAACAATAGAACTCCTGCTGGAGAAATTTCTAAAGAGTACGGAACATTTTTCTGTTTCTCTTGTCACGAAGTTAGACCACTAGAAGAGTTCGTAATGCATGTGACTAATCGATCTTACTTTGAAGCAATTAGATTTATTAAGAGTAAAGAAGATTCAAATAGCAACATTGAGCAAATTGTAAATAAGGCTTTGTATGTTGCACCAGACTTTGTTCAATTTGATGAGGTATTACTAAAGCGTTTGAATAATCAAGCACTAGAATCACCAAGAGCAATGCGATACTATGAAGGTCGTTTGATTAATCGTCAATCAGTTGTTAAGTTTAATCTTGGTTACTCTGATAAACAAGATATGGTTACTATTCCAGTTCAATCCCCTGACGGATTAGATATTGGATTTGTTGGAAGGTCAATTGAGGGTAAAGAATTTAAGAATACCCCAGGACTTCCAAAGGCTAAGATTCTGTTCAACTTGCATAGAGTTAAGAATCAGAATACAATATATGTTGTGGAATCATCATTTGATGCTATTAGATTAGATCAAGTGGGATTGCCAGCAGTTGCGACTCTTGGTTCAAATGTATCAAGAACGCAAACAGATCTGCTAGATAGATATTTCAACAATATCGTATTGATTGCAGATAATGATGAGGCAGGTAAAAGTATGCAGGGTAAACTCCAAGAGAGATTGCCAAGTAAGTTATCTGTCGTTAAACTAGAAACTAAATACAAAGACATAGGTGATATGGATGACGAATCTCTCAAAGCCATTGAGTTCCGATTTGACAATTCGATATCGGCTATGCTAAAATAGTGTATACACAAAAAAGATAGGAAAAAATAATGAGCGTAGTAAAGGGATTAAAAAATATCAACGCCCTGCTTGACAAACCAAAATCAGATAATAATGGACAGAAAGTTCGTTGGCTCAACCTGAGTGACGGACAGTCTGCAAAGATTCGATTCATCAATGAACTAGATGCTGATTCACCAGCCTTTGATGAATCTCGTGGACTTGCAGTTGTAATTTCAGAACACTCAAATCCAAAAGACTATAAGCGTAAGGCTGCTTGCACAATGGAAGCACAAGGTCGATGCTATGGTTGTGAAATGGCTCGTAAAGAACCCAAGAGTGGTTGGCGAGCAAAACTTCGTTTCTACATTAATGTTCTTGTTGATGATGGAACAGAAGATCCATATGTTGCAGTGTGGTCACAGGGTGTAAGTAAGCAATCTGCTTTCAATACCATTCGTGAATACGCACTTGAAACAGGTAGCGTTTCCGATCTTCAATGGAAGATTAAGCGAAATGGCTTGGGTACAGAAACAAACTATACCCTTATTCCAACTCCAGACAAAGAAGCATATAAGTGGGGAGAACTTGAACTGTTCAATCTTGAAAAGGTTGTTCGTGAAGTTGAATACACAGAGCAGGAAGCATTTTACTTCGGCTTTGATACTCCAACCGCTTCTACTTCTAATATGGATTGGTAAATAATATATGAATTATGTCGGCTTGCATGTTCACACACATTACTCATTGATGGATGGTGTTGCTACACCACAAGAGTATGTGGATAGAGCGGTTACATTAGGTATGCCAGCATTGGCTATTACCGATCACGGCTCCCTTTCTGGTCACAGAGAAATGAATCGACTTGCTACTCAGGCTGGCATAAAACCGATTCTTGGCATAGAGGGATATATGACTACGAATAGGTTTGATAATAGACAAAAGTCAGATAGAACTGACCCACTAGATCAAAACTATCATCATATTATCCTTCTTGCTAAGAATCAACAAGGTCTTGAAAATCTTAATAAGATTAACGAGATTGCTTGGACAGAAGGCTTTTTCTCCAAACCACGATTTGACTTTGAGGTATTAGACCAATACGGAGATGGCATTATTGTCACTTCTGCTTGTCTAAGTGGTTGGGTAGCAAAGGCTGTTGAGTTAGGCGAACTGGCTGTAGCCAAAGAAAAGATTAGTTGGTTCAAGAATCGCTTCGGTGATGATTATTATCTGGAAGTAATGCCACATAATCCACCTGAAGTAAACAGGGGTATACTTGAACTTGCTGATGCGTTTGGTATCAAACCTGTGGTTACACCAGATTGCCATCACTCAGATGTTGACCAAAAGATTATTCAGGAACTTATGCTTATCCTTAACACTCACGCTAAATTAGAAAAGGGTGTTACATATGATAAGTCTAAGAAGTATGAAGATATGATGGAGCGACTAGACTATCTGTATGGTAAAGATAGAATGATGTCATTCAATCGATTTGACATTCATTTACTTTCATATGAACAAATGCGAGAAGCAATGCTAAAGCAGGGTATTGATAGAAACGATATGTTTGAATCTACCCTTGAGATTGCTGACAAGATTGAGGCATATGACCTTAAAGATAATCTTGATTTGTTGCCTGTCCAATTTGATAATCCACAAGCAGAACTTCGTAAGTTAGCACTTGATGGTTTAGAGAAACGCAAACTTGCAGACAAGCCTGAATATCAAGAGCGACTTAATGAAGAGTTAGAAATTATCGGAGATAAAAACTTCGGGGCTTATTTCTTGGTCGTTCGTAATATGCTTAATTGGGCTAAAGAAAATGACATTATGGTTGGTCCAGGTCGTGGTTCATCTGCAGGTTCACTATTATGTTATGCATTAGGAATCACAGACATTGATCCGATTGAACACGGACTACTGTTCTTCCGATTCATTAACCCTGAGCGTAATGACTTCCCTGATATCGATTCTGATATCCAGGATTCACGCAGAGACGAGGTAAAGGATTACCTTGTAAAAGAATATGAGAATGTTGCATCTATCGCCACTTTCCTTCAGTTTAAGGATAAAGGTGTAGTACGAGATGTATCACGAGCATTAAACATTCCATTGGCAGATGTAAATAAAGTTCTTAAGACTGTAGATACTTGGGATGAATACTGTACATCAAAAAATGCCCAATGGTTTAGAGATAAATATCCAGAGGTAGAAATATATGGAGAACAACTTCGTGGTCGTATTAGAGGTACTGGCATACACGCTGCTGGCGTTGTCACT
>CAYVBV010000115.1:0-3113 GCA_964449745.1 uncultured Polynucleobacter sp.
TCATGGGCGTTGCCGACGCCGATGCCTCCGAGAAAGCCGACCATCCGGCGGAGTTAAGAAAAGAAGCCAAAATTCAACCTTAGGAATCATCATGAATCAAGCCAATGCTTCCAATGAAGCTGTTTCACAAGAAGCCATAGAACCTGTCAAAGGCAGAAGCGTCTTTTTGGTGGAGACAACACCTGCTGGAGTGGCCGTTCAAACAGCGTTGATGACGGATGCGGGAAAGTTGCTGAGCATGCCCGCTATTTTTCCGGATGTGCAATATGCCTTTGAGCAAATCGATGAATTAAAGCGCTTGGTGTCTCAGCATTTTTCACAAGCCGCTCAGGTGGGTGCTCAGGTGATGGCTCAAGATAAAAATAGTCCTAAGCAATAAGCTATAGCAGAAAATAAAAAAACCACTCTTCAGAAGAGTGGTTCTTGTTTTAGCAAAAGAACAAACTATTAGTTGCTCTTCAAATCATTGATCTTATTGAACCTTGGCTTTTGCTTTGAGCTTGGTCAGCATTTCATCGAACTTGCCACGCTGCCAGTTCTGATCTTGGCTCATCATCTGAATCAATTGAGGTTTGAGTTCAGCTAGGCTGGGAACTTTGGCATCGCGCACATCGTCCACACGAATGATGTGAAAGCCAAATTGTGACTTCACGGGCTTGTCAGTCATTTGATCTTTTTTCAGTGCGGTCATCGCTTTGGCAAATTCAGGCACCAAGGCTTGTGGGGTCATCCAGTCTAAGTCACCACCATTCACTGCTGAGCCAGGATCTTTGGAATTGGCCTTGGCCAAATCTTCAAACTTTTCACCGGCTTTGATTTTGGCAATCAAAGCTTTGGCTTGGGCTTCCTTTTCCACCAAAATATGGCGAACTTTGTACTCTGTGCCTTCAAATTGGCTCTTGATTTGATCGTAAGACGCTTTCAGTTCAGCTTCAGACACGCCATCACGTCCGATGTAATCTTCAAATACTGCACCGACCAAAATATTCAAGCGCGCTTGCTCTAATTGTTCTTGAATATTGTCATTGTTCAATAAACCACGTTTGATCGCTTCTTGATTGATCAACTCACGGGTGATGAGCATGTCACGAGCACGTTCACGCAATTCAGGGTTGGTGCCTTGACCAGAATTGGCAATCAATTTGTCTAATTTTGCTTTTGGAATGGCTTTGCCATTCACCACAGCTGCATTTTGAGCCAGGGCAGTGGTGGCAATCCCAGTAGAAAGAACGGCCGTCAGGGCCAAAGTAGAGAGTAATTTCATGATGTTTTTCAGTTAGTAATAATGGCTAAGGCATGGATTTCATGGGGCATCCAAGCCGATAAAGCATCATACACCAGGCGGTGTTGTTGCACCCGGCTTAAGCCCATAAAAGCAGGGGATTTGATAAAAATTCGGTAATGTCCTGCGCCACCTTGAGCCCCCGCATGTCCGGCATGAAGATGACTTTCATCTTCGATGCGCAACTCTTCAATGGCCAGCTTTTCTCTCAGAATTTGTTCGTATTTGGCGATTCTGGAATTGGGGAAGTTCTCTGAAGATGCTGGGATCATTCATTGGCTCCATCATGATTAATGTATTTGTTTAGCCAAAAACCTTGAGCCACCACAAAGGCAAATAAAAGACCCATGCCACCAAATAACTTAAAGTTCACCCAAGTGGCTTCATCAAATTGATAGGCCACATATAGATTCAGAAGCCCCATGCCCAAAAAGAACAAACTCCAAGCCAGATTCAACTGTGGCCACAATTGCTTTTCTGCTTCAGGCTTAAAGGTCAACTGTTTGCCCATGGCCATCTGAATCAAATTCTTTTTCCAAAAGGTCACGCTGGCCCACAAACCCACCGCAAATAACCAATACAAAATCGTGGGTTTCCATTGGATAAAAGTTTTATCGTGAAGTCCAATGGTTAAGCCACCAAAGACCACAATCAAGACCAGGCTGGCCCATTGCATAGGCTCCACCTTGCGGTATTTAAGACCGAGCCATGTAATCTGAGCAATGGTTGCAATGATGGCCACCGCGGTGGCCACATAGATGTCTGCCATCTTGAAGGCCACAAAAAATAAAATCACCGGTAATAAATCAAATAAAAATTTCATAAATACTTTTCTGTTTTTCCTGCATGATTGAAATGTGTTGCACCATTAAAAAACCAAAGATTGGCAAAGTTCAAAGCTCATCATTGAATTTTAACGAAGCAGAGTTGATGCAATACCGAAGACCTGTTGGCGCAGGGCCATCCTCAAAGACATGCCCCAAATGAGCATCACAGTTTTTGCATCGCACTTCAGTGCGTATCATGCCGTGCGTCATATCCTTGTGTTCGCTGATGACTTCATTATTCAAAGGCTGGAAATAGCTCGGCCAACCGCAACCCGCATCGAATTTCGTCTCTGAAGCAAATAAAGGGGTACCGCAACACACGCATTGATATTGACCTAATTCCCAATGGTCCCAATAGCGACCGCTAAAAGGTCGTTCGGTGGCCGCCTCCCGGGTCACGCGGTATTCAATGTCACTCAAAGTGGCGCGGTATTCTTGATCGGTTTTCTTCATAGGCTCATTGTACGAGTGATGGTCTAAATCTTTGCTTAACTGGTTATCTCATTGAGGCTAATAAACAATCAAATTCTTCTCTAGGAAGAACAACTGATCTCTAAATGAGCCATCTCAGGAGGAGGTCCTTGCGCATAATCTTCGGACACGGATTGAGGGGTAAAAGGAGATTCCAAAATTTTGAGTAGTTTTTGAACTTCTGAGTAATCTTTCTGTTGTGCCAACTCAATGGCGCGTTGCGCCAAATGATTGCGCAACACATATTTAGGATTCACCCGACACATTTGTTCTAAGCGATGGTCTTTGGAGGTTTTCTCAAGATCTAAGCGCTCTTGATAGCCTTTTCCCCAGACTTCCAGTGATGGGGGTAAGTCATGCCCCTCGGAAAGATTTCTAAAAAATAAGGTGAAATCAATCTGGTGCTGATGCAGGTGCTGCATCAAGCTTTCCATTAATTGAAGATCTTCTGGCAAAGAGGTCTGCAAGCCCAATTTCAATCTAAATCGTTTTTGCCATTCTTTTGCATATTCAGCATTGAATCGATCCAAGGT
>CAYVBV010000115.1:3213-5665 GCA_964449745.1 uncultured Polynucleobacter sp.
AACGCCATGACAAAAACCAATCGATTGCCAATGGGCCACCATGCGGGCTGTTCTGAGTGATATTTCTTCTAACAGTTTCAGATAGGGTGAGGGCGCATGGGTGCAGTCTGGATAGTGGTGCTCAATTAAAAAATCCAAGGTCTGACGCAATTCCTCTTGCATGTCGTTGTGACCATAATGCTCAATGTGACCAATCCGCAAAAAGCTGGGAGCGACACGGGTACATACGGCAGCTGTCTCCTTGGATTCTCTAAATACTGGCATGTCTGAACCCACCACAGCCAAGGCCCTTGAAGTAGGGACGCCCAGTGCGTGCATCGCTTCACTGCATAAGAATTCTCGGATGGAGGAACGCAGAACTGCTCGACCATCACCCCTTCTTGAATAGGCGGTGGGACCAGCTCCTTTGAGTTGTACCTCATGCCCAGCCATGTCGCCTAGATAGATGGCGCGACCGTCGCCCAATTGACCAGCCCAAACACCAAATTGATGGCCACTGTAGGCGGTGGCGTAAGGGGTGAATATTCTGCCTTCAGATCTCAGTTCTGATTGATTGCCTGCCAAGAGTTGTAAATATTCTGGATTGACAGGCAAGCCGTCACGCACCGGAATCTTCAACAGATGCGCCACTGATTCAGAAAATCCAACCCAATAAGGTTCAGGAATCGGAGTGGGTGGGATGTTTTGAACAACTGCTAAAGAATTGTTCTGAGGTAAATGAAAGGCCATAGTCAATAATTATGATGTGCTCTCATTCTAGGTAGCTTTTGTATTATTTGCAGAAAAGCTCTTTAAGACCTGGATAACCCCGATTAAGATATGGCTATGGATCAAAAACAACTCAAAGAATTGGGCGTGGAACTCGATGTTCCCTTTTTAAAGCTATTGGGCGTGCGTTGCTTGCGTGCTGAGTTGGGTGAAGGGGAAGTGGTGTTGTCGCTAAAACCTGAACACAAGAACAGCTGGGAAGTGGCCCATGGGGGCGTATTGTTGACCCTGATGGATGTCGGCATGGCGGTGGCTGCCCGAGCTGCGGATGACGCAGGGCGGGGCGTGGTCACCATTGAGCTCAAAGCCAATTTCATGCAAGCCGCCGAAGGGGTGGTGAGAGTGGCGGCCAAAACAGTTCATGCCACACCGACCATGGCTTTTGTGGAAGCCAAGCTTTACGATGATCGTGATCGTGTGTGTTGCATGGGTAGCGCCACTTTTAAATACTTTAAAGATTTGCCTAAAAAGACCCCAACCAAACCATAGCTAGGCCCAAAAGTTCTCTAAACATTTTTTTAGGCTTTGGCTTGTAAGAAGTTTTCTAGTTGGCCTTCAAAACTTTGTGTGCCGATTTCACCATTGGCATCAAAACGCTTTTCAATCACTTCATACTGCCCATCTCGACGCACACGAATTAAAGATGTGGCACGCGTGCCATAGTTCGGGGTGCGAATGAAGGCTGAAGACAGAACTTTTTCCCATTCATAAGAAACGCCTGTGTCTGGCAAATACTCATCCGGTGCTTGAGTCATGTCTGACATGATGCCTAGATAGTTCTCAGCTTGTTTGAACTGCCCTGTATCCATCGCCAATAATTGTGCAAAAGCGCCGATGCGATGCTGAACCTTGGGCCACGGGGAATCAAGCATGCCGTTGGATAAACCATACACACCCGGTTTCAGGGCTTGTGGATTCATGACTTTTCGGTGGCGCAATGATTTACCCATCTGCACCCGATTTGATAGCCACAGCAAGCTTGGATTTTGAACGGATACATCCGCCACCAGTAAATTGAAACCGTTGTAACGATTAAATTGGGTGGCTTTTTCTTGGATGAATTGCTCCGGAGAAACCCGAGCCTTTAAAAACTGTGCTGAGATTTCTCCACGGGTTTTGGCATCAGGATTTTTTTCGCTGGGTGCACGGACATTGGTCAGAGCCGCAAAACGTCCTAATTTGCTCAAGCCCATCCATGTTCCTGACTCTCCCTGAACATCGGCTCGGTCACGTCCGGCCAGAATATGAGGATGATCATCCCACCAATGCATGGCATCCGTGGCGCGATCATAAAATTCATCACGATTGGCAAGCACCACCAAGGGGTAATCGGGGTGAGATTGCCAAGAGGTCAGAATTAAGCACATGAGGCAGGTAAATTAAATGTCTATCAAAGGATAGGGTAAGGCAGAGAAATGCAGTTGTGGACCTGTTGCTGATCCCAAATGCACTGAACCTGCGTTAAGAGCCTCGAGCTTGCACTCGACTTGCAAGTCGACTCTCTCACTGACCAAGGGATGTTGGGCCGATAGGACCACCATGCCACAAGGTTGACTGGGGTCATCTCTATGGAATATTTCAGTCCCTGGAGCAATTTCAGCTGCAGATTCCAAATGAGCCAATTGCAAACGACGTTTAATCGTACCGCGATATTGGCTTCGTGCCACCACCTCTTGCCCTGGGT
>CAYVBV010000116.1:0-5661 GCA_964449745.1 uncultured Polynucleobacter sp.
AGTAATTGAATATCCGTAGCTCTGTTAGCCATACTAGTAGTTTGCTGTTGTTCAGCACCAAGTAATTGAGCTAGTTGACCACCATATTGAGATGCTATTTCTTTTGCAGCATTTCCAATCAACTGATTGTATTGACCAAAATTAGGAGTTCCGCCTGCTCTCATTGAGTTAGTCATAAGTGTCTTACCCAACTGTTTGTTAGCGGCTAATTGAGAATTATAAGCAGTTCCTGATTGAAGAGCTTTTCTTCTTCTTTGGATAGTAGATAGCATTTGACGCTCCATCGGATTTTCTGCCATTGGAGTCATTGCCTCACCTTTTTTCTTTTTCAGGTATCCTGATAAAGCCTGACCTGCCCCAAATCCAACTTGTGCAATTTGTCCAAAAGATGGTAGTTTTTCCATTAATGAAGATAAAGATGATCCAACTCCCGGACCTCCATTACCTTCGTTAGGTGGGGTTACAGCAACAGAATTATCTACAGCAGATGCATTAGATCCTGACTTTCCACCAATAGCACCGCCAAGTTGAGAGCCAACACTAGCACCAGCAGGTCCAGCAACAGCACCACCAACTAGACCACCAAATATTTTACCAAAAATAGGATTGCCCATAATTTTCTTTTTTCAAATTTAACAATTATTTTAAAGCCTTGTACTGCACTGCTGTACTTGTTACCAAGAAGTCTTCATCAGCAGAGCTCACAATCTTAAATATTACTACTCTACCTTGATTTCTTTCATAAGGAGCGTAGATTGATCTCGGGATGTAACACTCGTATCCAAAATAGTTCTTAATGCTTAATGGAACAGCATTAGCGTCAACTACGGAATCATAAGCATCTATATTGTAATCAGCAAGTGACTTGTAGAAATAAATCTGTTCAGGCTTGCTATTTGAGTTTACACGGATACGAATAAATTCTTTGTCTGCAATAATTTGAGCATCAGAAATACCTGTTAAATAAGCAGGCATATCATCTCCATTTATTTGATTTCCAATACCTAATTCATAAGTACCCGAACCTTTCATTCCAAATAAGTGGTTCTTGTAGTAAAGGTATTTATCGTAATTGTATGAACTTTGACACTGAAGTGCATTCTGATTGATTCCATAAATCAACGTGCTGAACTCATCTTCATTTTGTACATTCATAATATACTCTTTACTGAGTACATTGAATCCACCTGACATCTTTGCTTCATAACCTTCTCCGATCAACTGATTGTATTTACGGTTTAGCAATTCAAAGAATCCTGTTCTAGCAATCTCAGTTAATTGATTGTCAGAAAAAGCGTAAGCAGATATGCCATTAGCAAAGAAGATAGCATTAGAATATTCAGCCCAAGATCTCCAAGTCTCATCATGCATTCCAATAGTCTTGTCAATCCAAAGCTGATTAAGAATACCACCAACATCAGAACCAATAGTAGCAAGCTCATTAGCGTTAATTTCGTGAATAATTCTTTTATCAACAAGTAATAAACAAACACCGCTATCTGTAAATGCGTAAAGGTTATTTCCTTTATCACCTGATATAGAAGACCAAGCAAACTTGATTTCACCTGTATCATCAGATATATCAAAGTAATTTGCAGCAGGATATGTTTTTACTGAAGGAGTATTCTGAGAGTTGATAGGTCTTTTTAGTGACCATAATATTCTAGTACAGAAATCCGTTTGCTCTTGGAACCCTACAGATGGTTTTGTAAAGAAGCTCTTATTTGTTTGACTCTTAGAATAATCAATGTTAGTCTGCAAATCATTCATCAAGAACCTGAATCCACCATTGTTCCATAGGTTCCATTCGTAACCATAGTCATTAAAATAACCAGGTATCAAATGATTATCGTCAGCAAATTGAACAGCATCCGCAGGATCACTTTCATTCCATTTGTAAGGTCTTGGAATGTAGTTAATTAATGGGTAATACTGATCGCTAACTGCTTTATCAGGTTGTTCTACGTTGAATGCAAAAGATAGGTTCACCCTAGTTTCTGCTGTCCAAACAAGAATCATTTGTCTCATTAATGCAGCATTAGCCTTAAGTGCACCACAGAATTGGAAGTCGTATCCAAAGTCATAGTTCCATGGAGCTGAATTTTCCCAAATAGGATATGTGTCTGTAAATTTATATCTCTTAAGTGGGAATGGTAAGTCTAACTTAAACTCGTTATTAGGAAATAACCAACCACCCTCTAATTTAGATGGATTAGCATCATTGTCATAATTGTTATCTAGAGCTGCCCAAATAGATTCATTTATGTAAGTGTCACCACCGTAAACCTGAACAGGTATTCTAGGGTCGTAATTCACATAAACCTTTCTGTCCTTAGGAACAACAGAGAATAAGCTATATCCTGGGATCTCGTTAAAGTTCAAAGTAAACACACGACATACGCCATCCCCATCACCTGCTGATTCAGTGCTAGTGTACACACCGTATATACCAATACCATTTGTTAGGATTGGATTACTATATGGACCCGGAGCGGCAGCAGCTAATCCGTTTAATATTATAGCTTGGTTAGCAGGAGATTCGAATTGAATATTCATCCAAGGCTTCACGTTTCCATTTGGCTCTTCAATAAATACAAATCTCTTTATGGAGTCGTAAGCTGTAGTAACCTGATCATCAATTCTAGGAATACAGTCTTCCCATCTTTCAGATACTAAAACAGCACTTTGATTTGCATCACCATTTGACTCAAGAACTAATGACTTGAATTTAACGTATGAAGATCCATATTTGTATTCAGTAATAACTCCTTGATTGATGTCTGCATCTTTAACCAAGTTGATAACATATAGAGGCTCTCTCCACTCCATAACACCAGGCTCATCAGCATTATTATTTGTATTTATTGCTGTCAATCCATTTACTGCGTTATACACATCAGGATTTGAAGAGTCTAATGTTACCTTAAAGTAAGATTGTCTAGTAGAATTCGTTGTTGTTTCTTGAACGTCTGAAATAGTAAATTCCAAGTTACCATTTCCATTAGAAGGGAATGCAGGTGAATCACCTGTTACAAAGTTTGTGTATCTTCCGTATGCAACATATCTAAAGAATCCAAGTGGATCAGATGGATCTATTATTCCTGATTCAGGGCCTATTCCTGGATTTATTTGTTCTGAAGGAGTAGGGTATGCATTATCTCTTAAGATTCTAGCATAAGTAATCATATCAGTACCCTGTCTTCTATTGTCAAATTCTTCCTTGTAAGTGTTGTAAATTTCTGAAAAGTATCCAAGAGGAGAAACTAACTGAATCTTATATGAGTTTGGATTATTAATTAAATCCTCTGCAATCTCAGGATTTAAGATATCTAAATCAGGGAAATAAGACCAAAAAGAATTTAACTCTTTCTCCACAGTTGCTATAATTCCATCTTGAGGAATAAGAGAGTAGAATCCTAAACCTTGAGCAACAACTCTTTTAGCAGGCTCTGTTTGTACCACAGAGAATCCATCAGCCCATTTAGGCCAAAGATCAATACCCTTAAATCCAAATCCTTGAGCATAATAATTTAATCCAAATCCTTTTGGTCTGTAAACCTCTTCTCCACCAATTGATTGAACAGAACAGTTTGAGTTTACAGCTTTATTTAACTTACTCTTTGTATCAAATTGAGATACGGGATTCATTTGAGTATTAGCGTGCTCCCACCAGTTTAAAAATGTTTGATTGTCGTGATAATTGTACATTAATCCAAAATCATCCCTGTGTTCTCCTTGCCCCTCTTTGAAAACAGCATCGTAGTGATCAAATACCTCATGAGTATGAGAAACATTACCATTTGAATCAGCAGCATAAACACATCCTTGATAAGATATATCGAATGTTTCTGTGCTTACCTCATCTCTTCTGTTTGGAAACTCAAAGTTCTCAGCGTTAGGAATAGGAAGTGCATATGTTGGATTATTACTCTTATCGAATAACACAATACCAAAACCTGTTCTTTCACCACGCATATTGCTTTTGTACATAGCTGAGTTGTACACGTGCTTATGACCTGGCTTTCCCATATTTTTAATTACAGGGAATGTACCTGTAACAGTATCATCAACAAATTGAATCTTATCCTCAATATCTTTAGATTCGTAACCTACGTTCATTAGGTACAATCTACTATTGAAGTATCTGATTGATTTAGCTCTTTTAATGTTTGATGATGTATCGCTTTGCTCTGCGACATCTAGTTCAACTGCACCATCAAAATCAGCAGGAGCTTTATCCATAATATCAATTACATTCATACCTGTAGCAACAGGAATACTTCCAATAACTTGAGAAACAGGAGGTGTACCAATTGGATCACCTGCGTACCATGAATCTCTCCTTATATCTATGAATGCAAATAGATTGTCATTTTGATATCTTATTCTCAAGTGGTTACCGTAGTTTGTTGGTGATGCCACATTTGGCTCACTAGAGAATGTTCTTGAATGTGGATACTGAGGTCCATTTGCAGGACTATTGTTTCTAGTAACAGGAATCAACTCAGTAATTGGAGACCATTCTGTATATTCACCTTCATTATCAACAAATCGATAAGCGTAAGAATAACTGCCCACAGGAAGCCCAGTTCCACCAATAACATAATCATAGCCTGATGAGCTTGGATCTTGCTTAATGAAGGCAGGTTTATAAAGTATGGCTGATGCTTGAATCTCGTAAATCTCTAAATTAAATTCAGAGAAGTACTTTTCATTGCAATCAGGACCAGTAGAATTATCTAGTAAGTCTTTTACGTTGAACACCAATGGTGGTGTGTTATTATTTGTAACGTAAAACTCCCCACCAACACAACTTTCATTCTTGTCGTATTGTAGTGGGTGTTGTAAATCAAATGGTAAGTCAGTGCTGTAAGCAACAATGACACCATCTACACGAATAATAGGATGCTCATCTACATCAGAAGATGCCCATATCTCTACGATATGACCATTGATTTCTTGAGCCATCATACATTCGTAAGCAGTAAATGTAAGAGCAGGTGGTGTAGGATTGCACCTGTTGTCGATTAAAGGGAAAAGCATCTCCTCACCCTTAATCTTTTTCTTTGCCATGTTGTTACCATCCATTGGCATACTGCGCATATTCAACGCATCAAGGTGTTCACCCTCTGTCGCTGAACCTAATATCTCATTGTTGGTATCAGAATTAATACCTTTTTGATATGTTTTATTATCTAATGGATGATGTTGTTGCTTCATACTATTTCTTAAATGGGAAACGCTTATTTAAAGTATCCTTTCTTTGTTGACAGCTACTACAGCCGCCTGACGTATCACCAGATGCTTTAGCAACAAATTTAGCAACTTTATCCATTTTGGTGATTTGAGCAACCTTCTCAACTACATCACCAAGACCTTTCATTTCAGCCATTTCAAATATGTTTCTTACCATTTTACTTTATCAGCCCAGTATGCAGCACTCATTTTACCTTTGGAAATATTCTTTGCGTGACGAGCTTTAAAACTCTTTCTGCGTTTAGCATATGACTCAGACTCTCCGGCTTTCTTAGGTGAGCCCTTTACGCCCTGCTGACCAAAGCGAATAATCTTTTCTACACCGTTAGCACACGCTTTTACAACGTGAGACTTTTTTGGGTGACTAGGTGTTGACTTAGGCGAATTGCACTTCATCAACTCTTT
>CAYVBV010000117.1:0-5653 GCA_964449745.1 uncultured Polynucleobacter sp.
AATTAGATGGTAAGGCAGTAGAAGTTCCGCAAGGTTCGATGGTGATGCATGCCGCAAATAAGCTCGGCGCATACATTCCTCACTTCTGCTATCACAAGAAATTATCTATCGCTGCTAACTGCCGTATGTGTTTGGTGGAAGTAGAGAAGGCGCCGAAGCCATTACCAGCTTGCGCAACACCAGTAACGCAGGGTATGAAGGTGTTTACGCATTCTGCTAAAGCAGTTGAAGCTCAACGTTCAGTGATGGAGTTCCTTTTAATTAACCATCCATTGGATTGCCCAATTTGCGATCAAGGTGGTGAGTGCCAGTTACAAGATTTAGCAGTGGGTTACGGTAAATCCAATTCACGCTTCGAAGAAGAGAAGCGTGTTGTATTCCACAAGAATGTTGGTCCTCTTATCTCTATGCAAGAGATGTCACGTTGTATTCATTGCACCCGTTGCGTACGTTTTGGCCAAGAAATTGCCGGCGTCATGGAATTGGGTATGCTCAATCGTGGTGAGCATTCTGAGATCACCTCGTTTGTGGGTAAAACCGTGGACTCAGAGTTGTCAGGCAACATGATTGATTTGTGTCCTGTAGGCGCTCTCACAAGTAAGCCATTCCGTTATTCAGCCCGCACATGGGAACTCGGCCGTAAGCGCTCAGTGAGCCCGCATGATTCTTTGGGTACCAATGTCATTATGCAAACCAAGGCCAATCAAGTCTTGCGTACCGTGCCATTAGAGAATGAAGCCATTAATGAATGTTGGATCAGTGACCGTGATCGTTTTGCTTATGAAGGTTTGAATAGCTCTGATCGCTTGAAAAATCCAATGGTCAAGCAAGACAATCGCTGGATTGAAACTGATTGGGAATCAGCTCTAAATTACATCAGCCGTTCTTTGACTTCCATCCAAGCGGATCATGGTGCAGATTCTATTGCTGCATTGGCTCATCCAATGGCTTCTGTAGAAGAGTTACACCTATTGAAGAAAGTCATTTCAGGTTTGGGCTCAAGCAATCTTGAAACGCGCTTGCGCCAATCAGATGTGAGCGGTGCTGCTCAAGCGCCTTGGTTGGGTATGAAGATTGCCGATATCGGTCAACTGCAACGCGCCTTCTTTGTCGGCAGTTTCCTCAGAAAAGATCAACCTTTATTAGCAGCACGGGTTCGCTTGGCCACCAAACGTGGCTTAAAAGTCACACGCCTGGGTGCTAGCTCTGAAGATTGGCTCATGCCAGTAACTGCCTCAGCACAGGTATCCCCCGCCAATTGGCCAGCAGAGCTTGCTGGGGTTGCTGTTGCTGTAGCCCAAGCTAAAGGAGTGGCTGCACCAAGTAATGCGAATGTGAGTCCGAGCGCAAAAGCAATCGCTGAAAGTTTATTGAGTGGTGAGCGCAAAGCAGTGTTCCTTGGATCGGCTGCTATGGCTCATCCACAGTTCGCACAATTGCACGCTTATGCACAATTCATCGCAACTCAAACGGAAGCGACTTTAGGTTTCTTGCCTGAGGGTGGTAATGCGGTTGGTGCTCATCTGGTGGGTGCTGTTTCTGCAGATGGCATCGCTGGCATTTTGGCTAAAGATCTCAAAGCAGTTGTATTGCTCAATGTAGAACCGGGCGCAGATGTTTTTGATCCTCAGTTGATCAAATCTAAATTAGCGAATGCTGGCACAGTGATTGCATTGACTGCATTTGACAGTGCTGAATTGCGTGAACAGGCCGATGTGATGTTGCCCATCACGCCTTATACAGAAACATCCGGTAGTTTTATTAATGCTGAAGGTACTTTGCAATCAGTGCAAGCTGTTGTGAAACCTTTAGGTGCTGCACGTCCTGCATGGAAGGTGTTGCGTGTATTGGGCGGTCTTTTGAATTTAGATCATTTCTTATTCAATAGTTCTGAGGAAGTATTGGACGAGGCTTTGCCTGAAAATTACGCGTCTCAATTGAGTAATACAAGCACAGCGCAAGCAACCGTTACCAGCACCTTTACTCCAGCCATCGAGCGTTTGGCCGATGTGGTGATTCACTCGAGTGATTCGATTGTGCGTCGTGCCCCAGCTTTACAAATGACGCAAGATGCCAAGCGTGGTTTGAAATTAGGTATGCCAAGCCATTTGATGATGCAACTTCAATTAAAAGAAGGTGATCAAGTCAAGGTGTCTCAAGCGGGTCAGTCTGTGGCGATGGTTGTGACTGAAGAAAATACTTTGGCGGATGGTGTAGTTAGACTTTCTGCAGGTACAGCACTTAGCAGTCAATTGGGCAGTATGTTTGGTCAGTTAACAGTGGAGCGTGTATGAGTGAATTTATTCAAGCGATCAACACGCACGGATTAGCACTCTTTGGTGAGATGCTTTGGCCGATTGTTTGGACTTTGATCAAGATTGTTGTGATTGTGTTGCCCATGTTTGGTTGTGTGGCATACCTCACCTTATGGGAACGTAAATTAATTGGTTGGATGCATATTCGCTTAGGCCCTAACCGTGTGGGTCCATTGGGCTTATTGCAGCCGATTGCTGACGCTTTGAAGTTATTGCTCAAAGAAGTGATTTTGCCAAGCAAAGCCAATAAGGTTCTGTACATCGTGGCTCCAGTGATGGTGATTGCGCCTGCATTTGCAGCCTGGGCGGTGGTGCCATTCCAAGCAGAGATGGTCTTGGCCAATGTGAATGCGGGCTTGTTATATGTGATGGCCATCACATCAGTTGGTGTTTACGGAATTATTTTGGCAGGTTGGGCGTCTAACTCTAAGTATGCGTTTTTGGGAGCGATGCGCGCCTCGGCGCAAATGGTTTCTTATGAAATTGCGATGGGTTTTGCCTTAGCCTCTGTATTGGTGATTTCTGGAACTTTGAATTTGAGCGATATTGTCAAATCTCAGCAGACTGGTTATTTCGCAAGCATGGGCTTGAATTTCCTTTCTTGGAACTGGTTGCCTTTATTGCCCATGTTCTTGATCTATTTTATTTCTGGTGTGGCTGAACTCAATCGTCATCCTTTTGACGTGGTTGAAGGGGAATCAGAGATTGTGGCGGGTCACATGATTGAGTATTCAGGCATGGCTTTTGCGATGTTCTTCTTGGCTGAGTACGCCAATATGATTTTGATTGCTGCTTTGACCTCCATTTTGTTCTTTGGTGGTTGGGCGCCTATCGTTGATTTGCCTATCTTGAGAGATATTCCTGGCATCTTTTGGTTGATCGCCAAGACATTCTTCTTCTTATCTTGCTTTATTTGGTTGCGTGCGTCTTTCCCACGCTACCGTTATGACCAGTTGATGCGTTTGGGTTGGAAGGTATTTATTCCGATTTCCATCTTCTGGATTTTGTTGGTGGGTGCTTGGGTATTGTCGCCCTGGAATATTTGGAAATAAGGCGAGGATTTGACTATGTTCCAGCGTATCCGTGAATTCTTAAATAGCTTGTTATTGAAAGAGCTATTCCAAGGTTTGGCACTGACAGGCAAGTATTTATTTAAGCCAAAAATTACTGTGCAATATCCGGAGGAAAAAACTCCGATGTCACCTCGTTTCCGTGGTTTACATGCTTTGCGCCGCTATCCAAACGGTGAAGAGCGTTGCATTGCTTGTAAATTATGTGAAGCCGTTTGCCCAGCTATGGCGATCTCTATTGAATCTGATCAGCGCGAGGACGGTACTCGTCGCACCACACGCTATGACATCGATTTGACCAAGTGCATTTTCTGCGGCTTCTGTGAAGAAGCTTGCCCCGTCGATGCGATTGTTGAAACTCATATTCATGAATACCACGGCGAAAAGCGTGGTGATCTTTACTTCACCAAAGAAATGCTTTTGGCAGTGGGTGATCGTTATGAAAACGAAATTGCTGCCAATAAATCAGCGGATGCCAAATACAAATGATGCTTGATCCTAAAACAATTCTCTTTTTCGTCTTTGCGGCAATTTTGATCATTGCGGCATTGCGCGTGGTGACTGCAAAAAATCCTGTTCATGCAGCATTATTTTTGGTCTTAGCCTTCTTTACAGCGGCTGCGATTTGGATGCTCTTGCACGCAGAATTCTTGGCGATCTTGCTGGTTTTGGTTTATGTGGGTGCAGTGATGGTTTTGTTCCTATTTGTGGTGATGATGCTTGATCTTGACCTTGATCATCTGCGCAAAGGGTTTAAACAGTTTATGCCTGTGGCTTCTCTGGTGGGTGCCATCATCGTGGCTGAGATGGCCATTGTTCTGATTCGTGGCTTCATTGGTACGACACAACCCGTTAGAAACCTAAGTCCGGAAGCAGCGGCCAGCAATACCAAAGCATTAGGTATGTTGTTGTACACCGATTATTTATTTGCTTTTGAAGTGGCTGGCATTATTTTGTTGGTTGCCATTGTTGCATCAGTGGCACTGACTTTGCGTCGTCGCAAAGATACCAAAACACAAAATATTCCAGAACAAATTCGTACGCGCAAGGAAGATCGTGTGCGCATGGTGACTTCTATGAACTCCGATTCATCGGCTAAAAAAGAATCATGAGAACCATGAAAACCATCAATACAAGGATTTATTCATGACAATCACTTTGGCGCATTACTTGGTGCTCGCAGCCATCCTTTTTGCAACGGGTGTGGTCGGCATCTTTTTGAATCGCAAAAACATCATTGTTTTGTTGATGTGTTTGGAATTGATGTTATTGGCCGTGAACTTGAATTTTGTGGCTTTCTCACACTATCTGGGTGACATGAATGGCCAAGTGTTTGTTTTCTTTATTTTGACTGTGGCTGCTGCGGAAGCTGCAATTGGCTTAGCGATTTTGGTCACAATGTTCCGCAAGCTTGACACCATTCATGCTGAAGATCTTGGACAACTGAAGGGTTAAGACCGATTTATGACAACTCCAACCTTAAACCCTCTTGTATTGCTAGCAATTCCATTGGCCCCATTGGTGGGCGCTGCAATTGCAGGATTATTTGGCACTAAATTCTTTGGTAATTTGATTGGCCGTTCCGTCGCTCATACGGTCACTATCTTGGGTGTGGCAATCGCTTGCGTTCTATCTTTTATGGTCTTAAACGATGTGATGTCTGGAGCGCGCTTTAATGACACGATTTACACCTGGATGCAATTGGGTGAATTGAGTTTAGAAGTTGGTTTCTTAGTGGATCCATTGACAGCCATGATGATGGTGGTGGTGACCTTTGTCTCATTAATGGTTCACATCTACACCATTGGTTATATGGCTGAAGATGAAGGCTACGCCCGTTTCTTCTCTTACATCTCTTTGTTCACCTTCTCGATGTTGATGTTGGTGATGAGTAACAACTTCTTGCAACTATTCTTTGGTTGGGAAGCAGTGGGCTTGGTTTCTTATTTGTTGATTGGCTTCTGGTACAAACGTCCCACAGCCATTTTTGCCAATATGAAAGCTTTCTTGGTCAACCGTGTGGGTGACTTTGGCTTCATTTTGGGCATTGGTCTTTTATTAGCCTACAGCGGTAGCATGAGCTACGACGGTGTGTTTGCTCAAAAAGATGTGTTGGTTCAACAGGTATTGCCAGGTACAGATTGGAACTTGTTAACCGTGGCTTGTATTTGTTTGTTTATCGGCGCCATGGGTAAATCAGCTCAGTTCCCATTGCATGTCTGGTTGCCAGACTCCATGGAAGGCCCAACCCCAATTTCTGCATTGATT
>CAYVBV010000118.1:0-5596 GCA_964449745.1 uncultured Polynucleobacter sp.
GACTCAAAGAATCCGTCATCTGTTTTAGTTACTTCATTAGTTTCGTAAATCTTAGTGATTACTTCGCCGCTGCCTTCGTCGTGTCCGGCAAGCATACCGCCTAGCATTACAAAGTCAGCACCGGCAGCAAAGGCTTTAGCAACATCACCAGGACAAGTACAACCACCATCAGCAATGATATGGCCACCCAATCCGTGTGCTGCGTCTGCACATTCGATAACCGCACTAAGTTGCGGATATCCCACTCCAGTCTGTATCCTAGTAGTGCATACGCTACCAGGACCAATACCAACTTTAACAATATCAGCACCACTTAAAATTAACTCCTCTGTCATTTCGCCTGTAACTACATTACCTGCAATAATTACTACGTTTGGATAATCATTTCTAAATTTCTTTACAAAACTAGCAAATCGTTCTGAGTAACCGTTTGCTACATCGATACACACAAACTTCATATGTTCGCCTGCTTGTGCATATACTTGATGAAACTTTTGTGCATCTGCGTCTGTAATACCGATACTCATTGCCGCGAATTCTGTTCGTAGATTTACTTGTGGATGAAAGAAAGAAATAAGTTCTTCAGCACTATATGTTTTGACTAGACAAGTAAACATATTGTAGCGTTCACTTAATTCGTCGGCCATTTCAAACGTACCAACACCATCCATATTAGATGCCATAATAGGAATGCCACGGTAGTGTTCATCTTCTATGTTGTCTGGAAAGTCCGGAACGTAGTTACGGAATGTAAATCCTCTATTAAGATCTACTTCTTTGCGGCTACCCAAAGTGCTGCGTTTAGGACGTATAAGAACGTCTTTATAGTCGTACTTCATGTCTTCTTCAAGACGCATGTATCACCTATTAATCTGAGTTAATTTTTGCTAATTTCTTTAACCAACGTGATCGTGCTGCTGCTTTTGCTTTCTTACGCACAAGGCTTGGCTTTTCATAATGTTGACGTTCTCTGTATTCTTGCAGAATACCGTCTTCTTGAATTCTTCTTTTGAACTTACGCATTGCTTTGTTAATGTCATTGTTGCGTACTTCAACTTTTGATCCGGGTAAACCGACTTCATCCTTATTGTACCTTGGATTATTATTACTCTTCGATTGATGCTTCGACAATAGTACCTCCTATTTTATCAATTGTTTTAAAGTTAAAGATTCTTTGTTTACTTATATAATTATACACTACGTCCTGTACATTTGTCAACCAATAAGTCTTAGATTTTGCTATTAGAAATGATAAAAGATTACGTTCAGGTAAATCAACATTATCAATATCTATTATAATCATGTCAACTATTGCAGCAACATCAAGTAACCAGTCCACTGGTTCACCTGACTCATACGCATAGACATTTAAATCATCTTGTGCATTTGCAAGTATAGTGTTTTGGAAGTCAGCCATCACTGGTTGACTAGGAGAAACTAATAAGACACTATCAGCGTTATTATGTAGTTTATCCGGATATGTAATTAAATTAATCTTTACGTTCACTTTTCTTACTCAGCTTATTGAACAATGAATCTTCTGATTGTTCTTGGTTTTGTATATAACCTTCCCACGGAAGTTTATCTATCTTACCTTCTATATATGCTGCTTTGTATAGTTTCAGTGTCTCATGTGGATTATCTTTCTTCCACGCTGTAGTATCTTTTGTATAGGTGTTGTCTTCACCTAATGATTCTAAATACTTTTTATTACGTTTTGCTTTTTCTTCTACTGTAAGTTCTTTTTTAACTTCTAGTTCCGGTGTTGGTTCTGTCTCGTCATCTTCTACTAAGAACTGATCATCTACATCTTCAAACGTTTCGCCTTTTAAAAGTATTTTCATTTTTTCATCTGGCGAAGTAATTTCATTATCTAACAGTTTTGATTTTAATTCTTCTAATCGTTCGTGGGCTCTCTCCATTGGGGTGGAAGAGTCTCTTCCATTATTGTCGGTTCTAGAGGCATGTTCCCTAGTAATCTCTTCAACAACATCTCCGGACTGAGTTTCATCTTCGGTGGTTCTTTCTGGTTCAATTGGTTTGTCATTTATGCCCTCTACCTTAAATCCCGGATTGTTAGCAATCCTTTGTGCTCGCAATCTTTCATAATCATCTTTTTTTTTAAAATCTCTGTTTTTGTTATAAATTTCAAATGTTGCCTGACTTGCTATTAATAATAGAACTGCCAAAGGATCAAATACAAATATAATAATTAATATTACCCATCTTACTGCTTCTTCTAATATGTTTTCATTTGCTGTTTCGCCATAAATAAATTCTGCTAGATATTTAACAGGACCTACTTCTGCTTCAAGTTTTCTGTATTCTGCTTGTAGAGCATACTTTTCCTCTGTTAATGTATCTATTGTGTTGTTTGCTGTAACAATCTTATCCTGTTGTGCGGCGACTAATTCTTCTACGTCAGCATCTTTGCCTACTGTTAGATTATCTCTTAGTCGTTGTATTAACGTGTTACTAGCAGCGATCTGTGCATCAGCACTTGCACGTAAATCTTTGATCGCTTGTCTTGCAGCATTGATTCTAGGATCATCTGCTTGACGAAGGGCCGTAATGGCTTCTTGTGCTGTAGTTCTAGCCTCCCTGTTAGAAGGAATATCTGTGTTCAAGATTGTATCAATCTTTAATTGTATGTCTGCTCTTGCTGTTTTGTTTTCATTAATAGCACCAGCTCTAATACTATCAATTGCATCAAGTAACGATTGTTTTCTCTGTTGTGCTGTCTCTGTCTGTGAGCCACGCAAATCTGTTACTAGATTTGTTAGGCGTGTTCTTTCGTTATCAAGTGCCGACTGTGATTGTGTGCGTATCTGTACTGCCTGATCCTGTAGCGTAGCAATGCGCTCTTGCTGTGCTGTAACCCATGCTGTAAGTGCTCGTTGTGTGTTGCTGCCAAACAAGCCGTCGCTTGTAACACCGATAACTGCTTGACCTTCTCTGATCTTGTCACGCTCGCGGCTTTGTAGTTTATTAGTTGTTAGAACTATATTATCTTCTATAGTTCTGATCTGTTCTTCTAATGCTGATACTGCACTTGTATCAATATTCAACTCCGATATACGTGCTTCGTATTCGTTTGCCTGTGTATTGATACGTGCTAGGTCTGCATCTAATTGTTCTATTTGTTTGTTATACGGGTCTACTTGTTCTTCGATACTAGCAACATTGGTTTTTGATAGTTCGTCTCTATAGTCTATTACAACACCCTGCAATCGTTCTAAATCGCTGTCTAGACTTTTTATCTCATTTTCGTATACTTTAACTCTATCTTCAAGGCTGTTTAGTTGCGCTGTAACGATAGCATTTTGTTCTGCAATACCAGGTTGGATACGATCATATGCTGTGTCAATACGTGCTTGTTCTTTGTCAATTTGTGCTTGTATCGCATCGTTGCCTTGTCCTATACTTGCTTCAGCTTCAGCAATACGTTCTTCAGATCTTTTGATTATTGCAGACTGTCGTGTTAACTCATCGTCTATACGCTCTATTTGAGCAACACCTTCGTTTGCTGCTGATGTTTGTTCAATATGTGCCTTCGATAAGAAACCAAAGATACCCATGCTTGTAATAAACATAAGAACAACTACAGCCCCAACTAGATAGTATTTTAACCACCATTTGGCTTGATGCCAGTACTTGTGTAACCAAACTGCTGTAACAAGTTTAGCTATCTCTAAAGTGCCGCCCATAATCATTATCGGGACTGCTGCTGCGGCAAAAATTGCAACTAATCCAACTACACTATAATATATTGCTACAGCGCTGATTGCAAGAGCAGTGACTAAAACTAAAATACCTATAAACATCGTGAAGTATTTATCGGTATAATTTTCAGAATTAACTTAGTTTCGACGCATTTCAGCAATGTCTTTAGCGTCCTCTTTCCTATCAGCAAAGATGGGGACCATGTTAGACTTGTGCATAGTGGCCACACCAATTAGTTGACGCTCCCCTGAATAAACGTTGCGTTTTTTAGCATGTCCATTACCGACCTTATCGCTAGTTACTCTAGGACCCGTGCTGTAGTCAGGTATCTCTGAGCGTACTTCTTTTGTAGAACCTTTGACTCCTAACTTTTTAAGATAGGCTTCGTGCTCGGCTTGTGCTTTGGCAAGCCTTTTACTTTTTGATTGCTTTTGTTTGCGATTGTACTTAGTTGTGGTCATATAAGGACCGCATAAATGCATCGACATATCATATCCTAATTTCTGCTAACACTTACATATTAACATTAATTTAGTTCAGTGTCAACCAATTATACCGGTATACCCGGACCTTTGCCTATCTTAAGTTTAGGATCACTTTTCCTTTGGTATACTGTGTTAGAATCGACACAAATTACATTGTGTATTTTTCTTTTGCCATAGTTAAAAGTTAAAGTTCCTATAATCGCCGGTGCGTTTTTAGGATCATACAAATATTCCATACATTCATTATATGATGAGAATTCTGCGCCTATTCCTGTAAAAGCGTGATATTGTTGGTTGGGGTATTCGGCTGATACCAGCATACTAGCCAGCATTATCCACATTATATCCATTACGGTCTCCCATAAAGTATTTAGCGAAAACAGTCCGTTTATTTCTACCTATCGACTAGGTTGTTGCTTTTGTGATCATTTCGGCAGTAACTATGCCTGCTTCCATTAGAATACTTCTATTTTCTAAGTGAGCATCTTTAACTGCATCTTTATTTTGTGCATTGTAAGGAACAGCATGTTTTGCTTCTACAAGTGCATCACATAATGTAGTATGTTCTCTAAATTTAAAATCGCCAAGAACACGTCCGAATTTACCTTTTGCATCGTATTTGTGTGTCATCAACACTTGTCTACTACCGACTGGCAAAGCTGCCTGAACATATTCTTTTGCAAGATTACCGAATATTTTTTCTACTTTGTTACTTGTTCTTGATTCCGGTGTATCAATACCATAAAGTCTTACTCTTTCTCCAAAAAGCCAAACTCCAAATCCTAAATCAATATCTATGTCAACAGTGTCACCGTCAACGACTTTAATTATTTTGCAACCATATTCGTACATTGCCCTCTCCCTTATGTATTAGTTTGCTGGTGCTGGTTTCTTTCCGAAAATTCTATCGTACCCCGGATCTTCGTCATATGCTCCTGCCCATTTGTTTTCTGTAAACTCTGCAAAGTCAATCAAATCTTCGATGTCTGCATAGTTTTCAGATATCCATTGTTCGTGTTTTTTAAGTTTAGCCTTCATATCACTTATGTCACGAGCCATGTTGACTTCATCTTCCACTGCCATCTTGCTTGTGAGTTCGCTTACTTGTCCTTTAAGTGTTTCTATTGTTTGTGCTTGTTGTGCAGTCCACCATACAAATGCGCTTACCTGCATAACGATTGCAACAACTACACCTATTCCAAATTTCATATTCATTCTACTACCTCATTAAACTATTTAGTTAAATGCCCATAAAAAAAGGCCTACCGAAGTAGACCTTTTAGTTTAAAAATGTGTATTGTTTAGAAGTTGAATGAAGCGCCTACACCAATTATGTCGTCTTCTGCTTCTAGATCATATGCACCTTCTGCATACAATGTCAAGCCGCT